>JAKQEA010000007.1 GCA_029558715.1 Bacteroidota bacterium
CAATGGCTGACTACAACTGAATAAGAACTAAAAATCGAATTGTTCTGTCAAAATAGAAGAATATGCGAAAGTCAATTATATTTTTCCTCTCTTTCTTTTGTATGAGCACCATATTAGCACAGCAGGAGATCAGGAGTTTCGGAAATTTGCAGCTTCATGCAGGGAGCGAAGTAACAGCTTTTGGTAATCTGACAAATACCTCAACTGCCACGTTGCTTAATAATGGTAGCTTGTATGTGAGAGGCACCTTGACGAATGACCAGGCTTCTATGGCCGCTGGAACAGGCACCTTATTTCTTAATGGCAGTTCTGCTCAGTCAGTTGCCGGCTCAGCTTTTTTCAGAACTTATAATCTGAATACTGATAATACAGCCGGTATAACGCTGAATAATGATCTGAGGGTTACGGGGACACACACTTTTACCAATGGATTAATTGCTACTTCTGCCACTCCGAACTACCTGGTATATGAGGCGGGGTCATCACATGCAGGAAGTAATGATAGCCGTCATGTAACAGGTTGGGTAAAAAAAATGGGGTCTGAAAACTTTGTTTTCCCTGTTGGGGATAATACTTATGGGCGATCGGCTGCTATTTCCAATTTGTCAGCTTCATCAGAGATAAATTGTCACTATTACACACCAACACAGAATATTTTTAGCCTGCAGTCTCCGATCGTACATGTAAAGGCCAATGAATATTGGCAGATCAACAGGATAAGCGGCGGTACGGCACAGATAACACTCAACTGGGATCATTCCAAAGTGACGATGGATAATGAACTTATCAGCGATATTACTGTAGCCTATAACACAGGAGGTAACTGGACAGATGCTGTAGGGTCAGCAGCAGGTAATGTAACTACAACGGGTACTGTTGTCTCAAATTCTGTAAACACTTTCGGATCTTTCACCATTGGATATAAAGCGTATCCTGTTCCTGTAAAATTATTGTCATTTACAGGCGAAAGAATATCCGGTGTAACCTTGCTTCGCTGGATAACCGAGAATGAACAAAATACAGAACGGTTTGAAGTACAAAGAAGCTATATGGCTACATCTGGCTTTATTACAATTGGATCCACAGGAGGTAGAAATTCCGGAAGCAGGGAGTTGTACGATTTTAGCGACCCTTCAGCGTTCCAGGGAATAGCATATTATAGGTTAAAGACTATTGATAAAGATGGAGGATTCAGCTATTCAAGGATTATTGCTGTTATGGAGAGTGATATAAATAATCAGCGGTTTATAGTATTGAATCCTGTTCGGACAGCAATAACAGTATTTAACAAGACTATGCAGGAAGGACCATTCGATTATGCCCTGTATACTGCAGCAGGCCAATTGATATTAAAAGGGACTGTGAATATGGGATCCAATGGAAGTGCCGTGTTGCCACTGCCTTCCCAAACTCCAGGAGGTCTCTATGTGTTGGATATAAGTAACCGTAATGTGAAGTTTAAACAAAAGATAATAGTTCAATAAAGGAAAGGGAATTACATTATTCTTATACTTTTAGGAAAAGCCACACTGCTTGCGGGGGTGGCTTTATTTATACCTTTCGGATAATAGTTGAATAACCTCTTTCAATGTGTGATTTTTCATTCGCAAAAGAACCAGGTAGTGATAGAGCAGATCTGCCGCCTCTCCAAGAAATAGCTCTTTATTATCATCTTTGCTTTCGATAATAAGTTCCACCGCTTCTTCGCCTACTTTTTGAGCAACTTTATTTATCCCTTTTGCAAAGAGGGAAGAAGTATAAGATGATTTAGAAGGATTATTCTTGCGGTCTTCTATTATACTTTCTAATTTTTCCAGTGTAAAACCGGTATTATTTTCACTAAAACAGGTATCAGCTCCTGTATGACAAACAGGGCCTGCAGGATTCACTTTTATAAGCAATGTATCATTATCACAATCGGCGATAATTTCTTTAATAAAAAGGAAGTTGCCTGAAGTCTCCCCTTTGGTCCAGGGCCGCTGCTTACTGCGGCTATAAAAAGTCACTTTCCCTTCTTGTCTCGATTTTTGGAAAGCTTCTTCGTTCATAAATCCAAGCATTAATACTTTCTGCGTAGTTGCATCCTGTATTATGGCAGGGACAAGTCCATCAGTATATTTTGAAAAATCAAGTATCATTTTTGTTATCAGTTTTTTCTTCTTTATTTTTTAAAGAATTCAGCAGGTTTGTAAATGCTTCTTTCCGTCGTTCATGCTGTTCTTCATTCCGGGCATTTCTCCTGTTCTCCAGGTGCCAGAATATGTAGTAAACGGAAGCAAGGGCCATGAAAATGATAATCAACATATTCTTACCGGGATTTGTTGATGTTGTAAATATCGCTTTAAATCTTCAATGGATATTTCCCTGAAATGAAAGATACTGGCAGCAAGGGCAGCATCTGCATCAGCCAGTTTGAAAACATCGATAAAATGTTCCATCTTTCCTGCGCCTCCGGAAGCTATCACAGGGATATTGACTAAATGGCTAACCTGCTTTGTAATATCCAGGGCAAACCCATTTTTTGTCCCATCATTTTCCATGGAGGTTAGGAGTATTTCTCCGGCGCCACGGCTTGTTACTTCTTTTGCCCAGTCTGCTGTTTTAATCTTTGTCGGAGTTCTGCCTCCATGCGTTACCACCTTGCAGGCACCATCAATGATTTTAGTGTCAATAGCCACCATCACACACTGACTTCCAAAATATTTTGCGAGTTCGTCAATTAATCCGGGGTTGTTTACTGCAGAAGTATTTATTGATATTTTATCCGCTCCGTTTTCCAGTAGCACACTTACATCTTCTTTTGTATGGATACCTCCACCAACTGTAAATGGGATGTTGATGTGAGTAGCAATTTCCCGTACCAGTTTTGCAAGCGTCTTTCTCTTTTCAGTTGTAGCTGTTATATCAAGGAAAACAAGTTCATCCGCACCTTCTTCACAATAACGAACGGCCAGTTCCACCGGGTTCCCGGCATCACGCAGCTGAACAAAGTTGGTGCCTTTTACAGTTCTGCCATCTTTGATATCCAAACAGGGTATGATCCTTTTTGTCAGCATCAGGTTATAAAAAACGTTTTAAGTCGTTTAATGAAATTCTATTCTCATAAATGGCTTTGCCAATGATGGCCCCGTTGCACCCAGCTTGTCTTAATTCATCAAGTTCTGAGACTGCTGTTATCCCACCGCTTGCAATAAGGTCGATAGAAGGGTGTTCGTTCAGAATTTTTTTGTATAAATCAATTGCAGTTCCCTGTAACAGGCCATCTTTGTTTACATCAGTACAAAAAAATTGCTTGACCCCTTTTGTTTTATATTTTTCAATCAACTCAAATACAGTGAGACTGGTCGATTCTGTCCATCCGCGGATAACAATTTTTTCATTTTTCACATCTGCCCCGACAATAAATTTTTCAGCTCCGTAAACTAATAGCCAGCCTGTAAATGTTACTTCATCTTTGACAGCCATACTTCCCACGGCAGCAAATGCAGCACCGGAATTAAAACTGATCTCCACACTCTTTTGTGTGCTGATGCCACCACTGAAATCAATTGACAACCTGGTTTTACCGGCAATCTTTTCTAATACTTTCCAGTTTTTTACTGATCCGGTCCTGGCTCCGTCAAGATCAACGAGGTGTAATCGTTTTATTCCTGCATTTTCGAATTGCAAAGCCACTTCCAGTGGGTCCTCATTGTAAATTGTTTTTTTACTATAATCGCCTTTGGTCAGCCGTACACATTTTCCATCGATAATATCAATTGCGGGTATGATGGTCATTTCAGATAGTTAGGAAGTTTTTAAGAATCTGTTCACCTGCCTTGGCACTTTTCTCAGGGTGGAACTGTACACCGGTAAAATTATTTTTTTGCAGAGCTGAACAATACGGTTGTATATAATTTGTAGTGGCTATGCTGAAAGAATTTGCCTCCGCATAATAACTGTGAACGAAATAACAGAATGTATTCTCTTCAATTGAGCTGAATAATTTTCCTTTTAGGTTGGCAATCGTATTCCAGCCAACCTGGGGAATCTTAAAAGAAGAGTTAGTTGATATAAACCTCTTCACTTTTACATTTTCAAATACTCCCAGGCATTTTGTATCGTTTTCTTCAGAGTAATCACAAAGCAATTGCATGCCGAGACAAATACCAAGTACCGGTTGTTTTAGTGAAATAATTACTTTGTCCAGTCCTCTTTCTTTCAGATAGCTCATAGCAGTACTGGCTTCTCCCACACCAGGGAATATCACTTTGTCTGCTGACTGTATCAGTTCCTTATCATCTGTCACAGTCGCTTTCACGCTAATCCGTTCTAAAGCAAAAAGGACAGACTGGATATTACCGGCATTATATTTTACAATGACCACATTCATTATAATATTCCTTTTGTACTGGGTAATTGCATGTTATCCACTTCTCTTTTTATGGCCATCTTTATTGATTTTGCCAAAGCTTTAAAGATTGATTCAATCTTGTGGTGTTCATTCTCTCCCTCCACCTTAATATTGAGATTTGATTTTGATGCATCAGAAAATGATTTGAAGAAATGGTAAAACATCTCTGTAGGCATGTCGCCAATTTTTTCCCTTTTAAAATCTGCCGACCAAACCAGCCAGTTCCTGCCACCAAAATCTATGGCTACCTGTGCCAGTGAATCATCCATCGGCAGGCAAAAGCCATATCTTCCAATCCCTTTTTTATCTCCCAGGGCAATTGCAAAGGCTTCACCTAATGCAATAGCGGTATCTTCAATAGTGTGATGCTCATCGATATGAAGGTCGCCATCAACCATAATAGATAGATCGATGCCACTGTGTCTGCCCAACTGATCCAGCATATGATCAAAAAAATATAATCCTGTTTTTATGCTTGTGGTCCCCCTGCCATCAAGGTTAAGCTCAACCTTTATTTTAGTTTCATTCGTGTTTCGTACATGATGAATTATCCGTTGCCCGATTCTTAAATATTCATAAATTGACTTCCAATTGGTGGTTTCAAGAGCAATTGAAGATTGAAGTTCAGTCATATCATTATTAATCTCAGCAGCACCAAGACTGGCATCATTATTCAGCCAAATGGCCTTGCACCCCAGGTTTTTTGCCAACTGAACATCAGTGATCCTGTCACCGATGACAAAAGACCCTTTGATATCGTAGTCCGGGTTATTTAAATATTGGGTAAGCATACCTGTTCCCGGTTTTCGGGTTGATGCGTTATCCCCAACAAATGTTTTATCAATATGAATATTGCTAAAGATGATATTTTCATTTTCTAAAGTCTTCAGTACAAAATTCTGTACAGGCCAGAATGTTTCTTCCGGGTATAATTTTGTTCCTAATCCATCCTGGTTAGTCACCATCACCAATTCGAAGTCCAGTTCTTCAGCAATCCGCTTCATCCAGGTAAAAATATCCGGGTAAAATTCCAATTTTTCAAAAGAGTCTATCTGGTAAGTAGGAGGAGCTTCTTTTATCAGGGTTCCGTCCCTGTCAATGAATAATATTTTTCTCATGCGGCATATTGTTTTAATGCTTCAATAAGTTGCTTGTTTTCTTCTGGTGTGCCAATTGTTATGCGGAGGCAATCATCACACAAGATTACTTTTGAACGGTCACGGACGATGATCCCTTTTGCTGACAGGTATTCGTATATTTTCTTTGCTCCTGTCAGTCGGACTAATATAAAATTGGCATCAGATGGATAAACTGTTTGTGTAATAGACAGCTTTAATAATTCTGCCGCCAAAAACTCTTTTTGGTCTACTGTTGTTTTTGTCCAGTTGTTTACACTGGATATATTTCCCAACGCTTCTAATGCCAGTTGTTGTGTGGCTGAATTGATATTATAGGGGTATTTCACTTTGTTCATGTAATCTATAAGTGGTTGCCCGGCGAAAGCCATGCCCAGCCTCAATCCTGCCAGCCCCCATGCTTTGGAAAGTGTTTGCAGGATCACAAGATTTGGATACTCTGTCAGCTCGGGAATAAACGTTTTTTGTTTCGCATAGTTGATATAGGCTTCATCTATTACTACAATGCCATTAAAATTATTCAGTAAAATTTCAATATCACTCCGGTTGATGCTGTTGCCGGTTGGATTATTAGGGGAGCAGACAAAAATAAGTTTTGTATGCTCATTAACTGATGCTTCAATGGCATCGAGATCCAATTGGAAACTGGTGGTAAGCGGAACTTTCTTTACTTCAATATTATTTACTTCGGCGCAAACTTCATACATGCCGTAAGTAGGAGGGAAGATGATAATATTATTTTTTCCGGGTTCACAGAAAATGCGTAATAGAAGATCGATTGCCTCATCGCTTCCATTTCCCAAAAAGATATTTTGTACCGGCACGCCTTTTATACTGCTTATTTTTTCTTTTAAAGGTAACTGCAGCGGGTCGGGGTAGCGGTTATAATTCTGTGGGAGTGGTGAACCAAATGAGTTTTCGTTGGCATCCAGGAATATAGTAGCAGCACCACTGAATTCATGGCGGGCCGAGGAATACGGGGTCATTCTTTTAATATTCTCTCTTACCAGGCTGTCTAAATTGAATTCCATAATTATTTTTTTAATCGGATGGCTACAGCATTTTTATGGGCATCGAGCCCCTCAGCTGCTGCCATAGTCATTACAGTATTGCCAATATTTTGCAATCCTTCTTTTGTCAGTTGTTGACAAGTGATTTTTTTTACAAAGCTATCAAGCGAAACACCACTGTACATGGCAGCATAACCATTGGTAGGCAATGTATGATTAGTCCCACTGGCATAATCACCGGCACTCTCAGGTGAATAATTACCAATAAATACTGAACCGGCAGTGTTTATCTTGGTTGCAACTTCTTCCGCATTATTGCAGGAGAGAATAAGGTGCTCCGGTGCATAAAGATCAGATAGTTCAATAGCTTCATCAATAGTCTTGCAAATTACCGTCTTACTGTTTAGTAATGCCTTTTCCGCTATCAGTTTCCTTGGCAGGTACTTTACCTGTTCAGTGATTGCATTTTTTACTTTCTCTGCTAATGTTTCAGATACGGTCAGTAGTATTACCTGTGAATCTTTGCCATGTTCAGCTTGTGATAAAAGATCTGCAGCTACAAATTCGGGAATAGCAGTTTCGTCCGCAATAATCAATACTTCTGATGGACCTGCCGGCATATCAATAGCAACACCTTGTTGCTGTATGATCTGTTTTGCCAATGTTACATATTGGTTGCCCGGGCCGAATATCTTAAACACTTTTGGAACACTTTCTGTTCCGTATGCCATAGCGCCAATAGCCTGTACTCCGCCGGCTTTAAATATTTTTGTTACACCGCATAATTGAGCTGCATACAGAATGGCTGGGTTGATAGTGCCATTTTTTGATGGTGGGGTGCACAAAACAATTTCTTTGCAACCCGCAATTTGTGCAGGCACTGCCAGCATCAATACAGTAGAGAAAAGGGGAGCTGAACCGCCTGGAATATATAAGCCTACCTTTTCAATGCCTTTTGATAGCCTCCAGCAAATAACGCCAGGCATTGTTTCAATTTTTTTTATTTCTTCATTTTGTGCAAGGTGAAATATTTCTATGTTATCCTTTGCCTGTTGAATAGCTTGTTTAAGGTCATCGGGTACAAGGGTTGAGGCTTTGTTGATTTCGTTTTTTGATACTTGCAAATTTTTAAAATCAGCGCCATCAAATTCTTTAGAAAATTTGCGGACAGCTTTATCACCTTTCTCTTTTACTTTTTGTAAAATTTTCTTTACACTTTTCTCCAACGATGAATAATCAGTAACAGCCCGTTGAATAATATCAGACCAATCTTTTTTGTCCGGGTATTTATAGATTTTCATTACACAATCATTTTTTCAATAGGTATAATTAAAATCCCCTGGGCTCCATTAGCTTTTAAATTTTCGATCACATTCCAGAAATCATTTTCACTGATAACTGAATGAACAGAACTCCATCCCGGCTCAGCCAAAGGAAGGATGGTGGGACTTTTCATTCCCGGTAATAATTTGCAGATGGTGTCCAGTTTGTTGTTTGGGGCATTCAACAATACATATTTGTTATTCTTCGCTTTCTTAACTGAACGGATGCGAAACAGCAAGCTTTCAAGAATAACCCTTTTTTCTGCTGACAGCATTTTATTGCTTATTAATACCGCTTCAGAGGAAAGTATTGTTTCAATTTCTTTTAATTCATTGGTGAAGAGAGTACTGCCGGAACTTACCAGGTCACAAATGGCATCTGCAAGACCAATCCTGGGTGCTATTTCAACTGAGCCGCTGATCTCATGAATTGAGGCTTTGATGTTCTTTGCTTTTAAAAACTCACCCAGAATAAAAGGATAACTGGTAGCAATTTTCTTCTCATTCAAATCAGTTATCGATCTGAGGTTACCGTTTTTGGGCACCGCTATGGAAAGCCGGCATTTGCCAAATCCCAGCCTTTCAATTGCCTCAACTGATTTATTTTTCTCAGTGACCACATTTTCCCCGACAAAACCAATATCAGCCACTGCATCCTGCACATATTCGGGAATATCATCATCCCTGAGGAAGAAAACTTCTACCGGGAAATTCGCTGCCTGTACCCGTAGCTGGTTATTGCCATTACTTACTTCAATCCCACATTCTTTCAGCAGTTTCATTGAACCATCATACAGACGACCTGATTTTTGAATAGCGATCTTAAGATTTTCACTCATACTTCTTGTTTAAAAGGAAAAGGGCTTACCGTTAAGTAAGCCCTTCACTATATTTTGTACATAATATCTCACGGCCTACCCTGGCAGAGCAAGAAATGATGATGATTATGTGTATATTTTTTCATTTCGCTTCAAAAGTAAGGATTATTTAAATAGATAAAATATTTCCTGTTAAATTTTTAAATTAGAGGAATTTACAAACTACCTCATGGCCCGAATAACCAGAACCAATAGCAATCGATACTGGTACCGGCTTGGTATTTTTAATCCGTTTGCTCCCGGGACTGAATCTCTTGACCCCTTAAAGCCCTGGAAGATCATCTCTCAGAATAACATCTTCATTATCTACTTATCCGTACTACTGTTCGCTTTTTATGCATTTACCCGACATGGGCTTAATTGGATAGCTTTATCCACTTCATTGATTGCCAGCTTGCCGGTTGGATTTGCCATTGCTTTTTTTGAAACCCAGGCTATGGAGTTCAGAAGAAAACATCGCCGTACTGGTTTCTGGTTTTACCTATTATATAGAACACTTCGTATCACTTTTTGGTTCATGGTTCTTTTCTTTATTATCATGAATATTATTTTGTGGCTGAATATTAATACCGACAAGACCATCTTTCCGCATAGCCTGCATGATTTTTTTGCTACAAGGAAACTTTTTGAATTCCTGGGTCTCTCACTGATCATTTCACTTGTTTCAAATTTTTTGGATGAATTACATCGCAAATTGGGTCGTGATGCAATTTTTAACCTTGTATTCGGGAAGTATCACCAGGTGAAACAGGAAGACCGCATCTTTTTGTTCATCGATTTGAATCATTCAACAGATATAGCGGAGGAAATGGGAGAAATGGAGTATAGTCATTTTCTCCAGGATTATTATTATGATATCAGCGAGCCGATTGCCCGTTATCTTGGAAGAGTATACCAGTATGTTGGAGATGAAGTGGTGATTTCATGGCCTGTTAAAAAAGGATTGAAATTTGCTTTATGTGTTCGGTGTTTTTTTGCTATCGAGAAACAAATAAACAGGTTCAGGGAGCAATACCTGGAAAGATATGGCAGGGTGCCTGAGTTTAAGGCTTCACTGCATGGTGGATATGTTGTTGTATCAGAAGTAGGGAAGTATAAATCAGAAATAGCCTATCATGGAGATGTATTAAATACCACGGCCCGTATGCTGAGCAAGTGTCATGAACTAAATGCGACATTTATTATCTCTGACTGGATTGTAGAGAATATTACGATGCCAAAATACCTGAAGCTGGAACCGCTGGGCTCTTTTCAGCTAAAAGGAAAACAACAGGAAGTGGAGTTGCATGCTGTTTTTCTGTCGCAAAAGAAACAGGAGGAAAGTAAGCAGAAGCGAAAGCTTTTTTTCAGGAGGAAATAAAGAAGAAAGTTAGCTGGCTTTTATCTGTTCCAGCAATTCACCGGCACTTATTCCCAGGTGGCTTTCTTCATACACACATTCACCATTTTTGATAAGCAATAACTGGGGTGATTCATGAGAAACCTGGAACTTTTCTGCAATAAAACTGGAAAGCTGGCGATGGGAAAGAAGATCTAAGAAATAAAAAGGCGCTTCATTAACCGGGCCTGCTTTTATTAGCCTGGTAAGTGCAATGCTGCTGACTTGACAACGGGTGCTATGCTTGAATATTACAACAGGCTTATCTGCCGATAAGGAAATAATATCATCCAATTGGCTGAATGAAACAAGGTCAATCCAATTCATCGATAACAATATCAGCCTTTGAATTTGTAATTGGCTTGCGGATTACCGGGGCAACCGTATTTTTGAGAAGAACAGGAAGTCATAATTACAGCTACTAAAGCTATGATTGCCAGACCTATCAGGGATTTATTTTTCATGTTTCGTGGATATTTGACAGATTAACGATTAAAGCTCTTCTTTATTTTGCAATAGCAAAGATAATCAACCTGCAGGATTATGCCGGCTGAAATGATAATGTTTGACCAGGATTCATTGATTTGGATAAATAGTTGGTTTTCTTGACTTCATAAGCGGGCTGAAGCTGAAAAATGATTTTTTATAGCACAACAAACAGTTAACTTTACCGCCCGAATTATCCCGCAATAACCGAAATAAATACTGATGTTGCAACTAAAGAAGCCGCTTGCCTTTATAGATCTGGAAACTACCGGTGTAAACCCCGGAACTGACAGGATTGTTGAGATAGCTATAGTTAAAATACTTGCAGATGGCACCCGGAGTGTGAAAAGAAAATTGATCAACCCCGAAATCCCGATTCCCAAAACGGCTAGCGACATTCATGGTATCACCGATGAAATGGTTAAAGATGCTCCCACCTTCAAACAAGTGGCGCAAGAATTGAAGCAAATGCTGGATGGCTGTGATTTTGCCGGCTATAATTCAAACCGGTTTGATATCCCACTGCTGATGGAGGAATTCCTCCGGGCACAGGTTGATTTTGATATGAAGAACCGCAAGTTGCTGGATGTTCAGAATATCTTTCATAAAATGGAGCCCAGAACCCTGGGAGCTGCATATAAATTCTACTGCAATAAGACGCTGGATAGTGCACATAGTGCTGAGGTGGACGCTTCAGCTACACATGAAATATTAGAAGCACAACTGGAACGATATACAGAATTGGGTACTACAATTGATTCAATATTAAAGGTGATTGGCGAAGACCAGGTAGTCGATTTTGCCCGCCGTTTTGTGATGGAAAACGGTACAGAGGTCTTCAATTTTGGTAAATTCAAAGGCCGTCCTGTGTCAGATGTTTTAAAAGCGGAGCCACAGTATTATGACTGGATGATGAAGGGTGATTTCCCCCAGCATACCAAGCAAAAACTCACAGAGATTTATACCCGGACAATGTTGAAAAAGAGCTGATGCAGTTTTTTTAGCTGCTAAAATTTTAACATGGCATCTTTGTTGATTGTCGTAAATTCGAAATTAACTTCACTATACGTCCAACTTGGAGAAACTAGTAGTCATACCGACCTATAACGAGAAGGAGAATATCACTAATATCCTCCATGCCATTTTCAATCTTGGAGAGGGTTTCCATGTATTGGTGATAGATGATGGTTCTCCTGATGGAACTGCGCAAATTGTAAAAGATCTCCAGCAAAAATTTCCCGGCCAGTTATTTATTGAAGAAAGAAAAGGTAAACTGGGGCTTGGCACAGCTTACATACATGGTTTTAAGTGGGCTATTTCCCGGAACTATACTTTCATTTTTGAAATGGATGCTGACTTTTCTCATAATCCTAATGATCTTATAAGATTATATGATGCCTGTAAGAACCGGGGTGCTGATGTGGCCATTGGTTCCCGTTACGTAAATGGAGGCGGGGTGGTGAACTGGCCTAAAAACAGGATCGCCTTGTCAAAAGGAGGGTCTTTGTATACAAGGATAATTACCTGGATGCCGATTAAAGATCCTACAGCCGGCTTTGTGTGCTATAGAAAAGAAGTACTGGAAACGATCAACCTGGATGCCATTCAGTTTGTAGGGTATGCTTTCCAGATCGAAATGAAATTTGCCTCCTGGAAATTAGGTTTTAAAATCAAAGAGGTTCCTATTATTTTCCAGGACAGAACATATGGTGTTTCTAAAATGAATAAAGGCATCATTAAGGAGGGAGTAATAGGTGTATTGAAACTTCGCTGGAACAGTTTGTTCAAAAACTACCGGAAGAAGGTTAAAAATTCAGGTGCAGAAATTTCTTCAATGAAAAGCATCCGTCAAAATGAGATGCTGGCCGAGAGTGAATAGTTGTTACCGATACTTGCATTCTTTTAATTAGTTTGCAGGCCGATGAAAAAGGCCTTTTTACAGTTACATATTGCTGTTTTTCTTGCTGGGTTTACCGGAATACTGGGCCGCCTCATTACGCTGAATGAAGGCATGATTGTCTGGTATCGGTTGTTGTTTACTGCAGTGACAATGTGGATTTTGTTTTGGGTGATGAAGAAACTGAAGCGTATTCCATTAGCTGATATTTTAAAAATAACGGCTGTTGGCTTTATCGCCGCCATGCATTGGGTCACTTTTTATGGTTCGATAAAATATGCTAATGTTTCTGTAGCATTGGTTTGTTTCTCCGCCATCAGTTTTTTTACCGCTTTATTTGAGCCGTTGATCTTAAAAAAGAGAATCAACTGGCTGGAGTTGTTTCTAGGGTTAGTTACACTCAGTGGTATTTATGTAATCTTTCATTTTGATACACAGTTTAAGACAGGCATCATTGTAGGGCTGATTTCAGCAGTACTGGCATCCTTGTTCCCGATCTATAATAGAGAGTTTTTAAAAAGGGTCAATGTAGAAACTATGCTGACCTGGCAACAAACAGGCGGGTTTCTGGTTTTGTCAGCCTTGCTGCCTTTCTATTTGCGAAAATTTCCAACAGAGACTTTTAATCCGGGTTGGGAAAATACCGGTTGGTTGCTGGCACTTTCGTGGTTTTGCTCTGTTATTGCCTTTCAGCTGTCTGCTAATGCCCTCAAAAGACTATCGGCCTTTACAGTAAATCTTACCTATAACCTGGAGCCAGTGTATGGTATACTGCTTGCATTTGCTGTGTATAATGAAAATGAATACCTGAGTAAATGGTTTTTTATCGGCTTTGGTATCATTGCGGCAGCGCTGATCACTCATATTTATATATTGATAAGAGTAGAAAGGAAATTGACTCATCATGCAGCCGACTGAATACCATAAGAAGATCATCGATTATTACCGGGATACCGAGAATGCATATAAAGATTCCTGGGATCTGAATAATAGTCTTGCAATCCACTATGGCTATTGGGATGATCATGTCAGTTCTTTTCAGGAATCTCTTATACGAATGAATGAAGTGATGATGATAGCTGCAGGTATTCAACCAACTGATTGGGTGTTAGATGCGGGTTGCGGGGTAGGAGGCAGCAGTATTTTTCTAGCATCTATGCTGGGGTGCAGGGTTACAGGTATTACACTTAGTGAAAGGCAGCGGGAACAGGCTACTACGAACGCCAAAAAGAAAGATATAGGAGACCTTGTTGATTTTAGGGTGATGAATTATGCTGCCACTGATTTTCCTGATGCCAGTTTTGATGTGGTATGGGGATGTGAAAGTATTTGCTATGCAGATGATAAAGAACAATTCATTAAAGAGGCTTCCCGTTTGCTGAAACCGGGCGGGCGGCTGGTAGTGGCAGATGGCTTCGTTTCAGCGTTTGAAAACAATGACAACACCATCATCCGAAGATGGCTGGATGGCTGGCAGGTGAATTACCTGGAAACACCGGAAAGATTCAGGCATTTCATGAGCAATGCAGGATTTAAAGAAATTACCTCTCGGAATATTTCTAAACAGGTTTCCCACTCAGCCCGGAGATTATACCGGTTTTACTTTCTGGCCAGCATCTATTTGCTTTGGAAGAAAATAAATTTTTCCAAACCTGCTACTGAATTCCAAAAGAAAAACATTACAGCCTGTAAATACCAATACAAAGGAATAAAGAAAGGCCTTTGGCAATACGGATTGATAACCGGAAAAAAATAGTTCAGTAATCAGAACTCAATGATAAACCCGATGGTGGGTATTACACTGGCATCATCGTTTGCTAAAATAAAAGGAATCGCATTTGACCCATTTTGCTTTATTGGCTGGCCATCCGTTGTAACAAATGCTGTATTATCAGCATTTCGTTTAAATGTGTATTGCGGATAAGCCGGGCTTTTAGCATTATACCAGTTGGTAATATCCAAAAAGAGGTCGAGGGTTATTTTCCGGAAATTCCATTTTTTATCTATCCTGATATCACTGGCATGGAATGATCCAAGTCTTTCTGTATTTAAGCGATTGTAATCTAATATGCCTGTTCCAAAAGTCAGATAGTTTAACTGAGATGCTGTCTGGTCAAACGGTGTATAGGGTGCGCCGCCCTGGTAGCGGAATTTTAAACCCAGTTCCCAGTTCTTGTTGAATTTATATCCCCAGATAAAAGACAAAAGATGACGGTTGTCCCAGGCACTTGCTACTTCTTTTCCATTTTCACCACTGAACCGGCTGATGAACCAGGTGTAAGAGAATGTACCAAAGAAACGTTTGGTCAATTTTTGCTGGGCAAATAATTCAAAACCATAGGTTGTCCCTTTTCCGTTAGTAACTACTTCTTCATTGCCGATAACACCAAAGTCGCCTCCCAAATTTGCCAGTGAAATACCATCCCTTACAGAAACCGCCACATTACTGTATTTTTTATAGAATCCTTCAAGTGTAAATCGGGTGGTATTGTTGGGCAAAAATTCTGTACCCAGGGCATAATGTATATTGCGGGTATAGTCAGCATCCTTATTAACAAGTGTACCATTGTTATCGCGGAAACTGAGAATAGTATAGGTGGGTATTTTGGCATAACTGCCAACTGATGCATTCAGTGTCCATTTATCTGCCAGCACATAAGAAGCGCTGATGCGGGGTGAAACAGCAGGAAGAGGATTCATGCCATCCGTGATGAAACTGTTCATATCTGTCCTGAGCCCGGCACTGATACCTAAACGATCGTCCAGGTATCTTTTGCTTACTTGTGCAAAACCTCCAAACCTCCAGAAATCAATATCGGAATTGTAGCGGACTACCAGTTCAGGTTGTATTACATTGCCGTTCTGGTCGGTGAGTTCTTTGCGTAGTCTTTTAAAATTATTGTTATTACTTTTTACGTACTGGATCATTGCTCCGTATGCAATTTTCCAGCCCTTTATTGTCTTGTTTATATCAAAGCGAAGTTTGTTTTCTATCTCCTGTGAAAAAATTCCAAGGCGTCTTTTAGCTTCGTTGCCCTCGTCATTATCATCAAATTTCTCAATTTCATTATCAAACATATTGCGGCTCAGCGCCAGGTTCCAAAACCCATTTTTTATTTGTCTTCTCAAGCTGGCACCGACGGTATAGTTCCATTGGTGTATTGGGGCTGTGGCATCCAGGACATATAATTTTTCCGGTGTTGCATCTTTGGGTGCTGCAAAAGTGAAGTCATCAATAGCCCCCACACCGATCAAAGTCAGGGTGGTTTTCTTGTCCAGCTTATGAGTCACCTTATATTGAAAGTCCCAGTAATTTGGCCTTATAGGGAGGTCAATTGCTTTAAACAATAATTGCAGATAAGATCTTCTGGCAGAGGCAAGGAAAGTAGTATTCTTTGATAGTGGTCCTTCAAAAGTACCGGCTAGTTCTGTGGCACTCAGCCGTACATTTCCCTGGAAGGCATTAGGATTGCCGTTTCGCTGACGAAATTGAAAAACGGATGATAACGCATTGTCAAAACGGGCATCAAACGATGAAGAGCTCAGTTTTACATCCTCAAGGAAACTAACATTTAGTATACCAGTTGGCCCGCCGGCACTACCTTGTGTTGCAAAATGATTGATAACAGGTATTTCAATTCCGTCGAGATAATACACATTTTCATTAGGTGCGCCCCCACGGATTATGATATCATTTCGGAAGCCGCCCACACTGCCGGCTGTACCGCTTACCCCCGGTAAGGCCTGGATTACCCTTGATATATCGAAATTGCCGCCCGGATTACTGCGTATTTCTTCAGTTGTCAGCCTTTGTACGCTAAGGGGTGTTTCCAGGCTGGCTGCTACGGCTGTTCGGCGGGAGCTTTTAATAACAACATCTTCCAGCCTGGTAACGGCTGCTTCCATCTGTACAGAAAGGTTGATCTCATTTCCGGAGGTAACAACGATATTGTATAATAGAACCTCATTATAGCCAACCGATGTAAAACGTAAAGTATAACTTTTAGGGGCAATGCCAGTGATACGAAATTTGCCGGAACTATCTGTCATAGTCCCTTTTCCGGCTCCGACTAATTCTACAGATACCCCGCTGAGTGTATTCAGCAGGTTTTTGTCTGTAACTGTGCCGGTAAGTGACCCCGAATTCTGAGCATAAGTAATTAAGAAGAGCAGCAACCCCAGGCAAATAGTAAGTATTTTCTTCATATTAGTAAATCTGTTCAAATAACAGACAACTTATTGATTTGTTTGCTTTAACTTGTTGCCCCTGATTATTTAATGCTTATGGAAAAGAAGACTCTGTTATTATTGATTTACCTGCTTTCGGTAGTATTTGTTTTTGGTCAAAAAAAACCACTTGATCACTCTGTTTATGATGGCTGGCAGCGAATCGGTGAGAGAATGATCAGTAATGACGGTAAATGGGTGGTATACACCATTGATCCGCAGGAAGGCGATAACGAACTGGTAGTTCAATCCTCCGACGGGCAGTATAAGAAAACCATTGCCCGGGGCTATAATGCAATGATTACGGAGGACAGCCGCTACACTATTTTCCGAATTAAACCATTTTTTAAAGATACCCGCGACGCAAAAATTAAAAAGAAAAGGTCTGACGATATGCCGAAAGATTCTTTCGCCATTGTAGAACTGGGAAAAGACAGTGTATGGAAAGTAGCCAGGGTGAAAGGATATAAAACTCCTGAAAAGGAAGCAGGCTGGGTGGCGTATCACCTTGAAAAACTAATAGAAAAAAAAGAACCACCTGCTAAAAAACCAGAGTCGGCAGAAAAGAAAATCGCTGACAGCCTGGGCAAAGTGATTGATTCATTACAACAGGTGATTGAGTCAATACCACAGAAGAAAAAAAAGAAAAGAGATGATGATCTTACTATCGACTATGAACCCCTGGCTTCTGATTATATTGATGCTGAGGGCGATGAAACATCTGGTATTGCAACTGATGCAGGAACAGACCTTGTATTGAGAAATCTTGAGAATGGGAAGGAAAAAACTTTTACTAATGTACTCAAATATTATTTTAGTAAAAGGGGGGGGAAGTTATTGATTGAGCAGGCAAAGAACCCCAAAGATTCATTGAGTAAACCATCTGTTTCTTTATATGATATCAAAGAATCAAAAACTATTGTGTTAAGCAAGGGAGGGAATGACTTTAGAAATTTTATTTTCTCAGAGGATGGTTCGCAGGTAGCTTATGTGGCAGAAAGAGATGCCCGCCCAAAAGAGTTGCAGAAATTCTACCGGGTTTGGTATTATAAAACAGGAATGGACAGCGCTAAGTTACTTGTTGATAAAAACTCAGCGGGGATGAAGCTGGGCATGACCATCAGTGAGTTTGGCAACCTTAGTTTCAGCAAAACAGGTAAACGCTTATTCTTTGGTACGGCTCCGATACAACCACCCAAAGACACATCACTGGTGGAAATAGACCAGGTGAAACTTGATATCTGGCATTATAACGATGATTATTTGCAAACGGTTCAACTATTTCGTCTGCAAAGAGACCTGCAGACCAATTACCTGGCCGTTTATCATCTGGATAAGAAAGAACTGAAGCAGCTAGGTTCTGTTGAAATTCCCATCATCTTCCCGACCAATGAAGGTGATGGCGACCAGTTTGTCGGGGTGACTGATTTTGGCAAAAGAATAGAAAGCCAGTGGGCTGGTAATACCAAAAAAGATATCTATGCCATCAATGTAAATGATGGCTCACAAAAACTGGTGAAGAAAGATATGCTGGGTATTATCACACCGCAATACATCTCTCCAACAGGCAAGTATATTATGTGGTATGACAGTAAAGCCCGTCATTATTTTATATGGGATGGAAAAGAAACGAAGAATATTACCCAAAAAATCAAATATCCTCTTTGGAATGAGGAGCATGATTCTCCTTCCGATCCGTCACCTTATGGGGTTATGGGTTGGCATGAAGGCGATTCAGCAGTGTATGTGTATGACAGGTATGATGT
>JAKQEA010000024.1 GCA_029558715.1 Bacteroidota bacterium
GGGGCCAACTATTTCTCAGACCATTTAATGCAATCTGACAATGGGTCTGTTATTCAGCAGGAAACAAATCTCTTCAGGGTCGGCTTTTATCCTTTAACCGTGCAGGAAGAGAAAATTACTGATGGTTATACAATGGGTGGTTTGTATTACCCTCCGTATATCATTACACATGCTAACAATGAACTTATTTTTCTGGATGCAAAAACATCAGCCCCGCTAAAGAAAATATCCTTCAAAAATACCGGCTATGTAAGATGCTTTGCAACAGACAATAAAAACAATATTTACATTGGTTCCAATAAAGGGATTTTTGTGATTGATACGGCGGCAAAAATTCTTCAACAGTTTAACAAGGAAACAGGTCTGCCTGATGAATGTATTTATGCTATGGATCTTGATGCAGAAAATAATCTTTGGTGCAGCACGAATAAAGGTATCCTGAAAATAAAGAACGGTAAAGTAGTTCACCAATTAAAAAAAGAAGACGGCCTGCAGGAAAATGAGTTTAATACCAATGTTACATCAAAAGCAGCGGATGGAGAACTCTTCTTCGGGGGAGTAAATGGGGTAAGCAGTTTTTTTCCGGCAGCTATCGGCGGACAGGAAGAAAATCTCAGCCTGATTTTTACAAGGATTCTGGCCAATAACCAGGATGCTATAAAAGATACTGCTGCCTGGAAAATAGATAAGCTGGTGCTGCCTTATACACATAATTCGCTTTCATTTGATTTTGTCGCTATGGGCAACCAAAACCCCGACCAGTACCTGTACCAATACCAGATGGTTAAAATAGATAAAGAATGGATACGAAGCGACGGGATGCAAACAATCCGTTACAGCTTACCGCCGGGGAGATATGTTTTAAAAATTTATGCTTCCCGGTCATTAGATGATACTCCAACACCCTTAAAAGAGCTGGTAATTATTATAAGGCCTCCATTTTGGAAAAGCTGGTGGTTCATGGTATTGGCTGGAGTCCTGATTGTATCATTGCTGGCTTATATTATTAACCAGAATAACAAAAGGAAATTTGAAAAGAGGCTGCAACAACTGGAAAATGAACGGCAGCTGAAAGAAGAACGGGAACGTATTTCCAAAGATCTTCACGACAGCCTGGGGGCTTATGCCAATGCAGTGTTATACAATACAGAGCTGCTGGAAAAAGAAAGCGTAGCCAGCCGTCAGAAAGAATTAATTGGCGATTTAAAATTTGCCTCAAAAGATATTATCACTTCGCTACGGGAAACAGTGTGGGCTCTGAAAAAAGAAACATACAGTGCTGAAGATTGTCTGCTGCGCATCAGGAACTTTGTTCAGCCACTTAGCCGCTATTATCACAAGATTAATTTTACTTTGGAAGGTGAAGCGCCTGCAACTCTGGAACTGCACTACACCAAAGCATTGGCATTGGTCCGGATTGTGCAGGAGGCAATCGCCAATGCTATCAAACATTCAGGAGCAGAAAATATTTCCCTGCTTTCACAAACCAGTTCTGCGGGAAAATGGCATATTACAGTTAAGGATGACGGAAAGGGATTCCAATATACCGATACCAAAACAAACAGTGAAGGAAATGGCTTAACAAATATGGAGCAGCGAGCAGCTGAAGCCAGCATTCATTACACTATTGAATCCGTAGTGGGGAAGGGAACAACAATACAAATTATTATTTAAACTATGCCTGTACGAATAGCCATAGTAGATGATAAAGCAAGCAACCGCACTATCATCAAAGATAAACTGATACGCAACCAGGGTTTTGAAATATCACTGATGGCAGAAAATGGAAAAGATTTTCTGGAAAAAATGAAACCCATACCATTGGAAAAAACTCCTGATGTTGTACTGATGGATCTGGAAATGCCGGAAATGGACGGTGTGGATGCAGTGGCCGCGGGTTCTTATCTCTATCCGTCTGTGAAATTTGTAATGCTCACCATTTTTGATGATGAGGAAAAAATTTTTAAGGCCATCAAAGCCGGGGCTTTTGGTTATTTGCTCAAAGATGAAAGCGCTGAAAATATTGCTGAAGTAATTTTGCAAATGCATGAGAATGGTGTTGGGCCAATTTCCCCGGGGATAGCACATAAAATTCTGCAACTGGTGCAGAACAATACAGTTTCATTACTTCAAAGAAATGTTGCAGAAAAAGAGAAAACACCCTTTAACCTCACAGATAGGGAGCAGGAAATATTAAAACTACTTGTCAGGGGAATGCTATATAAGGAGATCGGCAATGAATTGCAGATAAGTCCCAATACTGCCAAAAAACATGTATTGAATATTTATGCGAAACTGCATGTCAATAGTAAAGCCCAGGCACTGGCACTGGCTTATGAAAAGGGATTAATATAATTCCAGCTTCCATCAACAAGGAACTTATTACTAATACCTGATAAAATACCCTGTCCCGGGTATAACAACTTCCTGTATATTCCATTTTCTTTAAATAAAAAAAGTATGTCAAACGTATCAAAATGGATGAGTTGGGAAGGCGGGATCGATTTAGTGGCCGTTACTTCTCCCGGTTTGCAAATGCCGAATGTAATAGTACACCTGGGACGAATGGTAAACACACCGGTGGGTAATGCTCCAAGCGGGATGATACTGTGGCAACCAGACCCCAATGCTATGCCCGCAGTGATGGGATTTGTAAGTACCAATCCTGAAGTGGGAAAATATTTCGGTCCCAACATTTTTGCAGGCACCCCTTTTGAAGCCGCTCCGGTACTACATGCAAAAATTGATATACAAATCAGTGCGGATAAAGCCCTTTCAATATGCGAGGTGGGCGGCTATACATTTGAAGTGGGGATGAGTGATTTCAGTGATCCTTATTTAATTGATCGTAAACCATCCGCCATGCCTCCTTTTTACCAGCAGGGTGTGGAAATACATGCCCGCAAAGTTTCGCTGAAAATAAATGGGGAAGAGATAAATATCATCGTACCACCTGTTGGTATTACAGGCGGGCCTGCCAGTGTGGTAAGTCCGAACGGAGTATATGCCCGATAAATTTTTGATCTCATAGTAACTTAAAAAGTGGCTTCTTACCAGCCACTTTTTTTGACCCCTGCTGACCAGTATCATAAACAATCCGGCCAAACAGGCGTTAGTTTTGATTACATTTGTAATCTAAAAATGGGAGCTATGCCTGTTCAGGATTTTGAGAAAATTTTCCAGGAAAAAATTGACAACGAAGTAAAAATTGAACCTAAAGACTGGATGCCGGATGCTTACCGCAAAACCAACCTGCGGCAAATAAGTCAGCATGCCCATAGTGAAATAGTTGGAATGTTGCCCGAAGGGAACTGGATAGGCAGGGCCCCTTCTCTTAAAAGAAAAGCTATCCTGCTCGCCAAAGTACAGGATGAGGCAGGACATGGCCTTTACCTCTATTCTGCTGCTGAAACACTGGGCATGAGTCGTGAAGAGATGATCAATGATCTTCATAGCGGGAAAGCCAAATATTCTTCCATCTTTAATTACCCAACATTAACATGGGCAGATATTGGCGCAATAGGCTGGTTGGTTGATGGGGCCGCCATTATGAACCAGGTGATGCTGACACGAACTTCTTATGGCCCTTATGCAAGAGCTATGGTAAGAATTTGCAAAGAAGAAAGTTTCCATCAAAGGCAGGGTTTTGAATCGTTACTGGTTCTCTCAAGAGGAACCAAAGAACAAAAGGAAATGTGCCAGGATGCTATTAATCGCTGGTGGTGGCCTGCTTTGATGATGTTTGGCCCTAAAGACGCCGAAAGCACCAACAGTGATCAAAGTATGAAATGGAAGATCAAAAGAAAAACTAATGACGAACTGCGGCAAAACTTTGTTGACATGATTGCCGAACAGATAAAGACATTGGGCATGAAGTTACCAGATGATAAGTTGAAGTGGAATGAAGAAAGAAGACATTATGATTTTGGCGAGATCAACTGGAATGAATTCTGGCAGGTAGTAAAAGGAAACGGGCCCTGCAACAAACAACGTTTGGATGCCAGGAGAAAAGCATGGGAAAATGGTGAATGGGTAAGAGAAGCCGCAGCAGCTCATGCCAGGAAAAGAGCAGAAAGACAAAAAGATAAAGCAGCTTAAAATAACTTGTATGAACTTCATCAGAAAATTTTATTACGGAGATATTCCTGAAGATAAAACAGGTGGAAATATTGTTTCAAAAGACACAAAGACCGATTGGCCCCTGTGGGAAGTTTTCATCCGCAGTAAACAAGGCCTGGACCATAAACATGCGGGCAGTCTGCATGCCGCTGATGCGCAGATGGCGATAGAAAATGCAAGAGATGTGTATACCAGGCGAATGGAAGGTGTAAGTATCTGGGTGGTAGAAAGTAAATACATAACAGCTTCCAATCCCGAAGAGGCCGGTGAGTTGTATGAACCAGCTGTTGATAAGATTTACCGTCATCCTACTTTTTATCAATTACCTGACGAAGTAAACCATATGTAATGAGTGCATTGATTGATTATACACTTCATCTTGCCGATAATACATTGATCCTTGGACAGCGGAATGCCGAATGGTGCGGACACGGACCCGTACTGGAACAAGATATTGCCATTACCAATATCTCTTTGGACCTGATAGGCCAGGCCAGGAGTTTTTACCAGTATGCGGCAGAGTTGAAAGCTGATGGTTCAACTGAAGACTCTTTGGCCTATTTAAGAACAGAAAGAGAGTTTAAAAATTGCTTGCTTGTTGAACAGCCAAATGGCGATTGGGCGCAAACCATGCTCAGACAGTTCCTGTTCAGTTGCTACCAGTTTTTTCTTTACCAGCAGCTTCAGCACCACACTAACACAAGGCTTGCTGCTATTGCAGAAAAATCACTCAAAGAAGTAAGATATCATTTGCGCTGGAGCAGCGAATGGATAATAAGATTAGGAGACGGAACAGGAGAAAGTCACAGCCGGATGCTGACAGCAATTGATGAATTGTGGAGATATACCGGGGAATTGTTTATTCCTGTTACTTATGAAACAGAAACCGGCATTGATATTACCTCATTAAAGGAAGCCTGGTTGAATAATATTAAAATAGTTTTCGACGAAGCTACCCTTCCTGTTCCTGAAAATGTTTTTATGCAAACTGGTGGTAAAACCGGAGTGCATACAGAACACCTTGGTTTTATACTTACTGAATTACAATACGTACAAAGAGCTTATCCCGGCAGCGAATGGTAGTCTCCTGGTGAGGACTAAAGACATGAAAAGTTCAACTATCGATAAGAAAGCACTGTATGCCTACCTGGAAGAAATAAAAGATCCGGAAGTTCCTGTATTAAGTATTATTGACCTGGGGATAGTAAGAGATATTCAGCTGAATGATGATGAACTGAAAGTTACCATCACCCCCACTTACACCGGATGCCCTGCGATGGATATGATCGCCGCTGCTATACGGGTGGAATTATCAACCCTGGGCTTCAAAAAGATAAAAATCATCAATTCCATCAGCCCGGCCTGGACCACCGACTGGATGAGCGAAGAAGGAAAAAGAAAGCTGAAAGAATATGGCATTGCACCACCCAATCCCAGGCAACAGGTATGCAACGATAAATTATTTGCTGCGGCTGAAGCTGTTCAATGCCCGCTTTGCAATTCCTTTCATACACACCGGGTAAGTGAATTCGGCAGCACCGCCTGCAAAGCCTTATACCAGTGTGATGATTGCAAAGAGCCTTTTGATTATTTCAAATGCCATTAGGCTTTTAGAATAATTTATCTTCGTTACCTAAACAATCATTTCATGCCTTCTATTCTTTTTGAAATAAAAGATTCTGTTGGATTCATCACACTCAACCGTCCGGATAAGTTCAATGCCTTTAACCGGGAAATGGCTTTACTACTGCAGGCAAAACTGGATGAGTGCAAAAGCGATGAAATAAGATGTGTATATATTACCGGTGCCGGAAAAGCCTTTTGCGCCGGACAGGACCTCGCAGAAGTAGTGGACTCCAACGGACCCGGAATGCAAAGAATACTGAGTGAGCATTACAATCCTATTGTTACCAGAATCAGGGAATTGGAAAAACCAGTAATAGCAGCCGTAAATGGTGTAGCAGCTGGTGCTGGTGCCAACCTCGCTATTTGCTGTGACATTACAGTAGCTGCTAAATCAGCCTCCTTCATACAGGCATTTTCCAAAATTGGATTAGTACCCGATACAGGCGGCAGTTTCTTTTTACCCAGGTTAATTGGCTGGCAAAAAGCAATGGCGCTAATGATGTTGGGAGATAAAGTGTCTGCAGAAGAAGCCGAACGTATGGGTATGATCTATAAATATTTTGAGGATGGGGATTTTATAGAAGAATCATTAAAACTAGCTGCCAGACTATCTGCGATGGCCACCAAAGCACTGTTCCTGATAAAAAAAGAATTACAATGGTCTTCCACTCACACTGTGTATGAGCAATTACAAAATGAGGATAAACTTCAACAAAGAGCCGCACAAACCAATGACTACAAGGAAGGAGTGGCTGCATTCTTAGAAAAAAGGCAACCTGTTTTCAAAGGAAAATAAATGACAATGTATGAATGCTGAAAAAAATAAACTGGCTGGCGAAGTAGTTTCGCATATGATGAAGCAAGATCTTTTCAGCCAATGGCTGGGAATAGAAGTGCTTGATGTGAAAGAAGGCTACAGCCGGATAAAAATGACCGTAAGAAAAGAAATGATCAATGGATTTGGTATTGTACATGGCGGCATTGCCTTCTCTTTAGCTGACAGCGCTTTTGCTTTTGCATGTAATAATCGTAATGTACTCTCTGTTGCATTAGATACTTCTATCAATTTTATCAAACCTGTTCATGTTGACGACATACTTACAGCAGAAGCCAAAGAAGTACACAATGGAAAATCAACAGGTCTTTATCATATTTCTATCCGTAATCAAAAAGACCATGAAGTAGCGGTTTTCAAAGGCCTTTGTTACCGGACGGATAAGGAGTTAATAAGTAAATAAAGTGATAGGTATATAAGGTTAATAAGATTTCTCCTCTATAAACTTGTATTACATGCCAGAGAACAATCATTTTGGATTTGAAGAACTTGAGTTGTGGAAAAAAGTCAGGGAGTTTAAAAAGGAAGTCATCAAAGAGGCACGAGGATTCCCCGTTGAAGAAAAATTTAGGCTTACGGATCAGATAATCCGGAGTTCCCGATCTGTTAATGCACTGATATCCGAAGGACATGGCCGGTTTACCTATCCTGACCAGATTCATTATTGCATTCAGGCAAGAGGATCGCTTACTGAAACAATTAATCACCTGATTGATGCCTTTGACGATGGATATATTACGGAGGTGAAACTATTCTATTTTAAAGCAAAAGGGAAAGAAGTTGAAAGGTTACTAAATGGTTATTTGTCATTTTTGCGAAAGAAAAGGGATGAACAAAAGAAAAAGGGAAACACCGATCTCTGATTGCTTTAAATACTTTATTTACTTAGATACTTTTGCACTTATGATCTACCAATTCAAAGAATACATTCCTTTCATCCACGAATCATCTTTTGTCCATCCGCAGGCAACAGTTACAGGTAATGTAATTATTGGAAAGAAATGTTATATAGGACCGGGGGCCGCCTTGCGGGGGGATTGGGGCCAGATTATTATCGAAAATGGTTGTAATGTGCAGGAAAATTGTACCCTCCATATGTTTCCCGGAATAACGGTCATATTAAAAGAAGGAGCACATATTGGTCACGGCGCCATCATTCATGGAGCAACTATTGGGAAAAATTGCCTGGTAGGCATGAACAGTGTGATAATGGATAATGTACAACTGGGAGATGAAAGCATAGTCGGCGCATTGACATTTATAAAGGAAGGAGAAATCATCCCTTCACGCAGTTTGGTAGTCGGAAATCCGGGAAAAATCATCAAACAAGTAAGTGATGAGATGATGAACTGGAAAACAGAAGGCACTAAAATTTATCAGCAATTGCCGCAAGAATGTTTTGACAGCCTGCAACCCTGTAAACCAAAAAAAAATGTGATAAAATCTCAACCCGCTGGTAGTCTATCATATAAATCATGGAAAAAAACAAAATAGGAAAACTACTATGACTATCTTTTTAATCTAACAAAACTTTTTCGCTTTTCACTTGCATAATGCATCATCTGATATTACCTTTGTGTTATCCAACGTTCAATTCCTTCTAAAAGACCCTTGAGCATTAGTTGATTTAATCCGTCCATTACTCCTTTCTAAAGCCTCCGGTTTCAATCCTGTAAATGACCTGGTAAGTCCATCTCCGTTCAAAACCATATTGAACAAGGATTTTTATTTCTAACATAAAACCGTGAGCATGAAAACTTTTACCTATGTAAAAGGGATTGTCCCTTTTCTAACCTTAGCCTTATTCGCTGTATTTGAATCAACAGCGCAAACAGTTACTCTGAATCCTTCCTCAACACAAAACATTTCTACAGGAGGAACAGTAAACTTTACAGCAACCAGGAGCAGTAATTCTCAAACATGGCCGGGAGGCAATGGTGATTTTACCTATACCTGGAGTTCAAATCCTGCAGGAGTAACTTTTACTAACAATCCTAACACTACAAGCAGCAATAATTCCAGTACTGTAGCCACATTTCCTGCTACAGGAACTTACCAGATCACCTGTTTTGTACAGGAAGGCGGAAATGGGCTGAGTGCCACTTCTGCTGCAACTACTGTTAATGTTACTACCCCTGTCCCCGCAAATATCTGGGCCACTTCATCAAATGGTACGCAGATATCCGGTTTTGCTGTATCAAACGGCACTTACATTAATGGGCCTGTCAATATTTTCCCGGCAAGTTTTCCGGGCACAACAACCGGTGGTACTACTACAGCTGCTTTGGGAAGAAGTGCCTGGCCAACCACAGCACAGGGGCATTTCTACTGGCTCCCAAATACCAATGGTAACAATGGGGTAGTTGAAGTATTTGCGGCTACTTCAACAGGTGCAAATGTGACCCGTATCGGTTCAGTAGATTTCAATGGCGGCAGTGGTAGTGATCTTGGATTCGTACGCCTGGCTGTAGGACCAGACGGTACCGGATGGATTCTTGCCGGCGATGGATCGACTTTATACCTTGCAAAATTTATTACTAATGGTATTTACCCGGTTACTATCACTATGGAAGACGCCAGTGTAACCTTATCCGGCGGATCTGTTTCTGTTTTCCAAAACGGAGACCTGTGTATCGCCGGTACTGGTAACATTTATGCTCTTGCTAATGATGGTAATGGTGTAACACAACTCTTTATTGGATTTCCGAATGGCAGCAACACCACTCTTACAAAAAGATGGGATCTTGTTACCCCTTCTAACTCCCCGTTTACCGGAAGGGTTAATGGCGTTGCATTTGATATCCTGGGGTCTTTATACATTTCAACCGATGATGGATTATACTACATTAATCAAAATACTGTGAATGGGCCTGCGGGAACGGTTCAATGTTCTCTTGTAAGATCCCAAACGGGTTTACAAGACCTTGCTTCCAATGCTTTCCCAAGCCAGTCTACGCTTCCTGTAACATTGATCAATTTCAGTGCTTCGTATCGTAATGGTGTAACCACACTGAATTGGGAAACAGAAAATGAAATCAACTTCAGTCATTATGTAGTAGAAAGAAAAAGTGAAGAAGGAGCAGGCTATTTGGAAATTGCAAACAAAACTGCCCTGGGTAATGTAAGCCAGTCTGAATACCAGCATACTGATAATATCTCGGCACTTACAGAGGATGGTATTTACTATCGCCTGAAGATGGTAGATATTGATGGTCATTACAAATACAGTAATGTGCTAATGGTTCGAAAAGAGAAGAAAACGATCAGTGGTATCACTATCAACCCTAACCCGGTTCTCAGTGGTGATGCAGCAACGGTCCGTTTTGAAGCCACTGCCAGTTCGATGGTAACATTACGAATTGTTGATATGGCCGGAAGACAGGTTTTACAACAGCAAAACAGGGTGAATGAAGGTGCTAACAGTATACAGGTTAACAACCTGGGTAAGTTACAGCCCGGTATATATATTATTCAAATGTCAAATGGAGAAGAACTATCAGCTATCAAATTTGCTGTAGTTCGCTGAGTTGCTGAGCTGAAAATCAATGCTCAGGGTTTTTATACCTTGACCCCTCTTTGATTCGTTCGGGAGGGGTTTATTTTTATTCTGCACTATATGCCGCTCATAAAATTTGTTTTTGCTCACAAAAGATTTGTTGTAACTTAATGTTGCTTCAATTAATAAGTAATTTAAACCTTTGTGTATGAGAAAAAGTTTACCTCTGTTATCCCTCTTTGCAGGGACTTTTTTATTTACTTCTATGACTGCCAACAGCCAGCAGGCTGATCGTTTTGCCTATGCCGTTACAGATGCACAACAAATGGGTGCTAACTGGAGTTTCTTAAGAAAACTAAACCTGCAAACCGGAGAGTATAGCCAGGTATTGCTTAGCGGTAACGATGCATCATTCCTTGCTTACAATGCCACTACAAAAAAACAACTGGAAGCTCCGCTCACTGACTCCCGTTATGGACATACCATTAATGCTGCTTTTGGAAGTGGTGTGGCTGCCGTAGCATATGATAAAAAAAATAACCGGCTTTATTACACCCCTATGCTTTTCGATCAGTTAAGATATATTGATCTGAAGAGTATGAAAGTATTTTATGTTACAGACAGAGCTTTCACCGGCAAACCCATAAAATCTGCAGACCAGGGAAATATTGTAACCCGGATGGCTATTGGATCAGATGGAAACGGGTATGCGTTAACGAATGACGGGTCCCAGTTAATTCGTTTTTCTATTGGTAAAAGCCTGAAGATAGAAGATCTTGGCGCCCTGGTGGATGATCCGGCAAACAAAACTGTCTCTGTTCATAACTCATGCACCAGTTTTGGCGGTGATATGATAGCAGATGATGATGGAAATCTCTACGTATTGTCTGCCCGCAATCATGTTTTTAAAGTAGATATTGATTCTAAAGTGGCTACCCATCTTGGTACAGTATCCGGGTTGCCACAAGGATTCACCATTAATGGCGCCGCTGTTAATGAAAATAACCAGATCATTGTAAGCAGTGCCATGCAGACTGTTTATTATATGGTTGATCATAAGACATGGACCGCTTCTCCCTATACTATTAACGGAGCAGGCTGGAACAGTTCTGATCTTGCCAACAGTAACCTGCTTGCTACGGCTGCAAAAAATAAGAACCCGGTAACAGAAGTACTCTCCCGCAACGCTCCTGCTAATTCAGGTGACGGCAAAGTGAGTATTTATCCAAATCCTGTTTCTAATAACCAGTTTGTATTACAGTTCAACCAACTGGAAGCCGGTAATTACTCAATACAGGTAACTGATGTGATGGGACGCCAAATAGTGCAACAATCTGTAAGCCTCAGTGGAGATAACCATGCACAGGTAATCAGGCTCAATCCTTCTACTGCTAAAGGTATTTACCTGATCAATGTAACTGATCAAAATAGCCGTTCAGTGTATAACACAAAAGTGGTGATTCAGTAACAGCAACGATATTTCAATAAAAAAGTCCTGCAAAAGCAGGACTTTTTTATTGCTCTTTATTTTTCCAGATCAGTTTTATGTGTTTGGCTTTTGCAATAAAGTCTTCGCATTTACCATCCCCTTTCCCCGTAATACCACCGGTAGGTGAACAGATCATTTTGCAATTTTCATCATATACTGTATTAAAGAAATCGCAACAGGGAGCCGTAAACAAAAAAACTTTTTTCCCATTATAAATGTATTCATCTACCTGTACTGGTGGCACAGGTGGTTTTTCTTTCATAGCACTGTCGATGAATTGTTTTACACAAACCGGGATGGAATCATTCCCGCTTATTCCATTTTGGCTTTGTTCGTCTTTTATCGCTTCCTTATTTTTCTTCTTACCGCATTCTGTTGCTGAGAATAAAGGAAAAGCCAGTAAAATCAACATATATTTCATAGCCAGCTGTTATAAATGGTTAGGGTATATTTGCACCTTACAGTAAAAATAAGGTTTTGGAGAAAAGTAATTTTGTAGATCAGATACGCATTTTTTGCCGCAGCGGCCACGGTGGTGCCGGTAACAAGCATTTTATGCGGAATAAATTCACCGCATTGGGCGGGCCGGATGGTGGGGATGGCGGCCGTGGAGCTCATATCATACTGAAAGGAAACAGGAACCTCTGGACATTGTTGCACCTGCGTTATTATAAAAATGTACTGGCAGAAGACGGAGAAAAAGGCGGGGCTAATAATTGTCATGGCAGAGATGGAAAAGATATTATTATAGAAGTACCATTAGGTACCATTGCCAGAGATGAAGAAACAGGTACCCAGGAGGTAGAAATATTGGAAGATGGGCAGGAAGTGATCTGGCTTCCCGGGGGAAAAGGTGGATTGGGCAATTCTCATTTTGCAACACCCACTAACCAGGCTCCTGAACATGCACAGCCCGGTCTTCCCGGTATTGAAGGATGGAAAGTTCTCGAATTAAAAGTGCTGGCCGATGTAGGATTGGTTGGTTTTCCGAATGCCGGCAAATCAACCCTGCTTTCAGTCATCACCGCCGCAAAACCAAAGATTGCCAACTATGCTTTTACCACCATCACTCCCAACCTTGGAATGGTAGAATACAGGGATGGAAAAAGTTTTTGTATTGCTGATCTTCCGGGTATTATTGAAGGTGCAGCAGAAGGAAAGGGACTAGGGCACCGGTTCCTGCGGCATATTGAACGAAATTCTGTACTGCTGTTCTTAATTCCTGCCGACAGTAATGATCATAAAAAAGAGTTTGATATCCTGGTAAATGAGCTGGAGCAATACAATCCCGAGTTGTTACACAAACAATTCATTATTGCCATCAGCAAAAGCGATATGCTGGATAATGAACTAAAAGAAGCTATTGAAAAAGAATTACCCCAAAATATTCCGCATCTTTTTATCTCATCTGTTACAAATAAAGGCCTGACAGAATTGAAGGACCTGCTCTGGCAGGTATTAAATACCCCTGTTGAATAAGCTGGTATCATGAAAAACCAAACCTGTCTTTTTTGCGGCCACAACGTTTCACTTGTTCATGTGCATGGGCATTACCAGTGTCCTGTTTGCAAGACCAATGCGTTGCCCTGTTGTGATGGTGATAATTGTGAAACGAATACACTGCTAAAAAATAATGTTGCAGATATAAATGGAACATCGACTGACAATCCTGCTGACAACTACAATTCTCTTTAATTGCATTATTACGAAGTGAAATAATAAAAAGGTCTCCTGGCTTAGGAGACCTTTTACTTTCAATATATACAATAAAAATTATCGTTTGATCTTATAGGTGGTCACTTCCCCGTCCTGGATCAATACCAGGTTATACAGACCGCTTGCCATTGAACGCATATCTATCGCATTCGTTCCGTTTGACAACTGCCTTCTCACCATCAGCCTGCCGGCTGCATCATACAACGATGCTGTTACCACACTGCCCGCTGATGATTTACTGATGTTCACATTCAGCACATCATTCACCGGGTTAGGATATACCAATGCGGTGCTCTTACCACAATTGATATTCAGCACAGATATCTTACTGTAGGATAACTTA
>JAKQEA010000025.1 GCA_029558715.1 Bacteroidota bacterium
CGTACCAATAGCGGTATAATCTGTTCCGTTCTGGCTGTATTCTACTATATACTTGTCAAAATTAGTTTCTGATTCTGCTGTCCATTTAAGATTGGCTACACAATCGGTAAGCTTTACATCAAATGCTTTCAGTTTTACAGGCAATAAACAACCGGGGCTGGCACATAAAAAAGCATTATCAAAATTGCCATCGTCATACATACTGGCACGATATGTATACGTACCGGCTGGTAATGCGGTAGCTGTTCCGGACAAAGTATACCATACCGCATCGGGGCCGGGTGGCACGGGAAGATCAACATCCGGCGGAGTAAATGTTCTTATGGTAGAAGTGGCTACCACTACATTGGATGAATTCACTATTTCAATAAAAGCATCCCATGTATCTCCCCCGTCACGGGCAGAAAAAGCACCGCTGAAAGTAATATCGGCTGTACAACCAAGATCAAATGTCTGGCTGATCAATACCGTGGTATTTCCTGTCAATACATCAAGGTATTGCACTCCATCCGAAGCAGCATTGGGGCCACCGCCGTAATCCGTTACTCCATCCGTACGGATAATATTTGCGGTAAAATTGCTGGATATAGTCCAGTTAGGTATTGGGAATAAATTGACATCATAAAAATGATTCCCCAGGCCAACTGTTACAGGACTTTCAAAACCCGGGTTCTGCAGGTAATTGATAGTACATTGTGCAGTAGCACGGATAGAAAAAAGAGAAACAGTTAAGACCAGTAAAAATGCAGTGCTTTGGTAAAATTTTCTCATACAAGGTTTATTTAGTTAAATATAGTAAGGACACATTTTACTAAAAAAAAGTTTTTCGCCGTCTTATATATTGGGGGTGATTATTGATAGGATTGCAACAAATATAAAGTAAAAAAAATGTCTTCCAAATAGGGAAGACATTTTTCGTATAATTACGATTTTGGTTGAATTCAAGTTATCGCTTGATCTTATAGGTGGTCACTTCACCATCCTGGATCAGTACCAGGTTATACAGGCCGCTTGCCATTGAACGCATATCTATCGCATTCGTTCCGTTTGACAACTGCCTTCTCACCATCAGCCTGCCGGCTGCATCATATAACGATGCTGTTACCACACTGCCCGCTGATGATTTACTGATGTTCACATTCAGCACATCATTCACCGGGTTAGGATATACCAATGCGGTGCTCTTACCACAATTGATATTCAGCACAGATATCTTACTGTAGGATAACTTA
>JAKQEA010000027.1 GCA_029558715.1 Bacteroidota bacterium
AAACCAAACCCAAAATAGAAATAATATTCAAACAACGGGATATTAAGGCATTTTGCTTTTCAGAGCTTTCTGCCTTGGGAAGAAAATAGAGCATACTTTGAGGAATTCCTAAAAGCAGAAGAGTAGAAAATGTAGTATAAATTAAGAAAAGTTGACGATAACTGCCAAGTTCGGCAGGAGTAAGCAAACGGGCTAAGAAGATTCCGATTACAGCTTTAACTGCTAAACGGAAAAACTCCGTACCTGAAAGAATACCTGCCTGTTTAGGAAGTTCACTCATTGGGCGTAAATAATTCTACCGGAATAAGATATTGGAAAGAAGATTTTTCCTGATAGAGATGAACTGTATAGTGTCCAGGTTCAAAGTTGGCACATATTCGGGGATTGATGATATTTAATATCTCCCTATTTTCCCCTTTCTGATAAAAGCGTTGGTTGCTGACAAGCAATGTATCTTTGTAAAGTTCCCAGTTCCATAATCCTTCTTGGGGGATTTTTAGCTGCATTATAATTTCATTGTTCAAGCGGAAAAGTTTGGCTTCCGCAGCATATTTTGGCTCCGGGGAAGTTACATCAGTTACTTTAGCTGCAACTTTTCCTAAGGGATACTCTTTCTTTTCCGGGAAACTTAAACGGGCAAGCTGAGCAAAAGCATTTCCTTTTTGCAGTCCTGAATAGTTGAATAAGGATACACCTGCAAAATCACAGTTCCGCACTAAGGCGATTTTCTTCGCTATCTCTTTCACATTGTAGGAATTACTTTTCCCCACAGCAAGGGTATTTCCATTTCCATTCCAGGCACGCAAACCGATTACTATTTTTTCTTCCCTTCCCGACAGTTTGATTTGTGCCAGTTGTTTTTGAAATTTAGCATACTGGACATCGTAAGCCATAGGATAAACACAATCAATTATACCTTTTTTTAACCAGGATTGCCAGTCCTGAGCATAATCAACATTTGCCTCGGCAATATCAGGAAAAACAGCGGCTGTTAATTGCAGAGCAGGATTAATTTCTTTCAGTTGATAGTAAGTATTTTCCACAAAAGTGTTTATTTGCATAATCCGCCATTCGTTATAAGTTATTTCTTTTTGATTTTGGCAATATTCATTATAGCGGGCAAGAGAGACAGGATGATAACCTAAATCGCTTTCCGGGTAACGAATATAATCCAGATGAATTCCATCCAGTTCCGGATAGCCGGCTGCCAGATTTCCCAAAATGTTGAGTAAATATTCCTGCACTTCGGGTATGCCAGGATCAATAAAATAGCCGGATTGGCGGTCAAGATTCATCTGAGAGCCATTGATATTGTATGTTATCCAGTCCTTATGATTATTGTAGATATAGTTTTGCTGAATATAACTTTGTTCTCTTGGAGTAGCATTAAAAACCACTACCCAGGCCTGAACAGCCAGACCTTTGCTATGAGCTTTTTTCAGAATATAAGCCAAAGGATCAAAAGCAGCGTCTTCCAGGATATAACTTTTCGGTTCGGGATTGGAATAAAGATATGCACCTTGAGCTGGATCAAAGAGAGCATCAGAGCGGTAACGAACTTCCACTAAAAGTTCATTTTGGTTGCAGGAAACCGCTGTTTCAATTACTTCATCTATAGATTTTTCAGTAGTTATATCCCAGGGTAGAACCCAAACGGAACGGATTTCGGCATTTATTCTCAAAAATAAAAGGGTGAACAGGATAAAGAAACTCTTTTTCACTCTCTTTTATCTACCTTATTAACAGTGGTTTCTGCAATACCATCTGCAAAATCCAATGATAGATGTTCCCCTTCAGAGACCTGTTTTATAGAACTAATTAGTTTACCTTCTTTAAAAGCCATAATCCAACCTTTACTTTGAATACGGCGAGGAGAAAGTTGTTCTAAACTTTTACTTAGGGAATTCAGTTGGTTTATTTTTAACTGCAGTTGGTTATTAATTTTTTCATTCAGCTGATGCCAGGTTAAATTACAGTCAGCTTTGGACTTAGCCAGGCAGAGTTCAATCCGGCTATTCAGTTGTTGCATAATACTGTTAGCTTTCATTTCAAATTGTAATCGCTTTTCCGGAAGTTGTTTAAGCGCATTTTGCAAAACTATTTCTGCCAAATCAAAACGCTGTTGAAGACCTTGCCAAACGCGTTCCGGATGGTATTTTGCCAGCTCCAGTTGCAGAGTAAAAAGGGGAGTGCTTTTGCGAGCATATTTATTTTGGGCGGATAAATCAAGGCGTTTTTTCAGCGAAACAAGCAAGTTTAGCAGTTCTTTTTTATCGGGAACAGCCAGTTCTGCCGCAGCAGAAGGAGTAGGAGCTCTCAAATCAGCTACAAAATCAGCTAGCGTAAAATCAATTTCATGGCCTACTGCTGAAATTACAGGAAGGGCAGAAGCGTAAATAGCTCGGGCTAAAGCTTCATCGTTAAAACAGAAAAGATCTTCCTGAGAACCACCACCACGGGTAATAATTATAAAATCAACATCTTTATTTGTATTAAAATATTTTATACCCTGAATAATTTGTGAGGGGGCATCAGAGCCCTGAACCAGCGCAGGATAAACTATTATTTCCACAGGATAGCGGCGTTTTATGATGTTTATTATATCCTGCAGTGCCGCACCTGTTGG
>JAKQEA010000053.1 GCA_029558715.1 Bacteroidota bacterium
CTATATTGAAGATCTTATTGAACGCGAGAACGCCTTTACCATGGAGCAGTTTTCCGCAAGTATCAATGAGTTCTTGACTTTTAGAAAATATAAAATACTGCCTGACAAAGGTAAAGTATCAAAACAAATGGCATTAGATAAAGCCGGTGCCGAGTATGATGAATTCAACAAATTCCAGAAAATAACATCAGATTTTGACCGTGAAGTGAAAAAACTGATGGAACGAGGAGGCAAAGCTGATGAGTAAAATTGAAGAACTGATAGCGGAGCTTTGCCCGGACCTGCCTGCCGGCAGGCAGGTGGGGTGGAGTATTACAGATGATTTACCTTGGGAAAATGACAAATGGTACACTTATGTTCTATTGTGCAACAACGGCTCATTATACAAAGGGTTTACCCATAACCTGCGGAATAGGTGGTTGCGACATATTGCTGGAGATGGAGCAGCGCATACAAAAAAATATAAACCGCTTTGTGTCTTATATTTTGAAGAATTTAACAGCAAAAATGAAGCCGTACAAAGAGAGAAATATTTTAAATCTGGTTCGGGCAGAGACTGGTTAATAACCAAGATCGCAGGTGATAATCATGAGTGAACTTGAAAGGTTGATTGCTGAGCTATGCCCGGACCTGCCTGCCGGCAGGCAGGTGGGTGGGGTGGAAGTTAAGAAACTGTGTGAAGTCCTGACTATTAAAAATGGTAAAGATTATAAAAGTTTTGCCAAAGGAGCTTATCCAGTTTATGGCTCAGGTGGGGTTATGACCTATATCGATACATTTGTATGCGATAAACCATCGGTTCTGATACCTCGAAAAGGCTCACTTGATAAGCTTTATTATGTTGATGTCCCATTTTGGACTGTAGATACGATATTTTGGACGGAGATTGACGCCGAGATTATTCAGCCAAAGTTTGTTTATTACTATCTGCAAACACAACATCTTTAAGATTTGAATATGGCAGGCGGTGTACCGAGTTTAACACAATCGATACTTAACGAGGTTCCTATCCCCCTCCCGCCGCTGCCTGTGCAGCAGGAAATTGTCCGGATACTGGACAATTTCACGGAGCTTACAACGAAGCTTACAACGGAGCTTACAACGGAGCTTACAGCGCGGAAAAAGCAGTATGAGTATTATAAAAAGTCATTTTTATCGCAATCAAGTACTGCTTTTGTGACAAAATTGGGCGAAGTGGCTACTCTTAAAACGGGAAGCAAGCCAAAAGAGATTTTTGGAGAAAAAGATAAGTTTGAGTATATCAATGCAGGCACTTCAAATTCTGGGTATGTAAGATCTTTCAATTGTGAAGAGCACTGCAGCGGAAAAGGCGCAACACATACGAAGCTGCACAAACCCATTAAAATGGTTTATCACGAGCAGCTAAATAAGGTTGAAGAAGCGGTAAATGGAGAGAAGTATTTGAAATCAGATTTTGGTCGAGAATGGTTAAAAAGGTGGTGGAGTAATGAGTAGAATTGAAGAGTTGATTAAGGAACTTTGCCCGGATGGTGTGGTGTACAAATCATTGGGAGAAATACTAAAAAATAATAACGCTTCAGACAGTGTTTCAAAGAAGGATTATAAAGAAGTCGGAAAGATTCCGATTATTGATCAAAGCCAATCATATATTGCAGCATATACAGATAATGAATCTGCCGTACCACCGGCATTCCCCTGCATCATTTTTGGTGATCACACAAGAGTGTTAAAATATGCCGACAAGAAATTTGCACAAGGAGATAGTGGAACAAAAGTATTTATTCCTGTTTCTAAGAACACAAACACCAAGTACATCTATTATGCCTTTTGCAATCTGAATATTCCTTCAAGAGGTTATAATCGTCATTGGTCAATTGTTAAGGATATAGAAATCCCCCTCCCGCCGCTGCCTGTGCAGCAGGAAATTGTCCGGATACTGGACAATTTCACGGAGCTTACAGCGGAGCTTAAAGCGGAGCTTACAGCGGAGCTTGCAGCGCGGAAAAAGCAGTATGAGTATTATAG
>JAKQEA010000062.1 GCA_029558715.1 Bacteroidota bacterium
TTACCCGGCTCTTTTTTTACAAGCCTGATCATAGCGCTGCTTCCTTCGGTGCTTGAGAGATAGGCATCCTGCCGCTGCCCGTTTACCACAGCCACCATATAAGAAGTATTGGGAGGGATAGATCCCATATTTTCCGCTACCATCACCAGTTCGTTGTTTTCGGCCAGTTCTGTTACTGCCAGCTTGATAGAATAGGCATTGGCGGTAAGTTTGATATGCTGAAAGATCAGTTTGTCATTTAAAAAAAGTGAAATAGAGTCGCCGTCTATTTCAGCATTATCATAAAAGCGTAGTTCTATAGAATCCCCACTCACAGGAATTTCTTTGATAAAAACTTTTTGACGGGCAGTGAATTTTTCTTCAATGGTTGGTGCTTTTACCGGCTCAGGTTTTTTTTCTGTTTGTATTGGTTTCTCCATAACCGGGATATCATTTTTAGGAGCTTCAGTCTTTGATACCGGTTTTGGTGTTTCTGTTATTGTTTTGGTTTCTTCTTTGGTCACTATTGGTTGTTCAGCGGGTTTCACCGGTTGTTGGGCAACGGTATTGATGCTGTCAATTATTTCCGGATCGTTGCCGCCTATTGTATAATTATCGATCACAAAATCCCATTCGTCTTCAAAATCTGTTTGTTCATTTTTATCCAGGTGAACATCTCCTTTGATATCAGAGCTGTTTTCTTTTTTGGCAGCTTTACCATCCAGCATCATTTTACCACCGCCGGGGCAATTAAAGTCGGCACGGGAGAGCAACGGCATTTTTCCCGGTGTAGAAATAGTAAACCGGCCTGCTTTTTCTTCAAGCAGCTGGTCATCCCACCACACAGCCTCATTTGTTGCGGCATCAAAGTATCCTTTGATACTATAACGGCGGTAATGAGTAGCGGACTCGTAATAGTACGAAGTACCTGTAAGGCTGTCGCCGTTTTGAATGATCTTTACTTCCACTTTCTGGCGGTTGATCTTGCCTTTCCACACTCCGGTGATCATCTGGCTGTTGGCAGATGTAAAAGCAAAACAAATAAGGAAAAAGACTATTGTTTGAAACGTAGTTTTATTCAAAATGAAGGTTTAAATGTGTTTTCAGGGCTATTCTCTTAAACGAATCAGTGGTAACAAATATTTTGCCTGAAAATCAGGGGATTTGTTTTGGCTGGAATTTGTTTTATTTCCTATATTAGTCCCGTATTTTGTGCCATTACCTGCTTATGAAGAAAGTATTTTACTATTCTTCTCCATTTCGGGTATTTGCATGTCCCCGAATCTCATATCCTCTTAAAATACCACCAAACCCGTTGAAATTTTCGGAAGTATTCGGCAATTAAACCCAACACTAAACTTTTATGAGAAAAGTTCTACTCCTTTCTGGTTTATTGATTTGTGCTTTTACAAGCTTTGCACAGGTTGATAACAGAGCAAAAAATGCGGCATTGCAGTTAGTCAGGCAAAATGCTGCTTCGATCAAGCTGCCATCACAAGATCTTAATGATGTGATCGTTTCCAGTACCTACCAGATTACTGGTACGGATGTGATCATGGTATATCTGCAGCAGAGCTACAAAGGCATACCCGTGTACAACCAGTTGAAAACAATGGCATTCAGAGGAGGAAAAGTTGTTTCTGACGCCGGCGAATTTCAGTTGTCGATGGAAAAAATGACCGGGAATGCAAGTCCGCTGCCCGGCATATCTCCTGTCAATGCATTGCAGGCAGCATTTGCTGAAGCAAAAGTACAGCCAACAGAACTGCCCGTGCCGGTAAGCATACTGGAAAATGGCCGCAAACTGGAGTTTGGTAAACTGGGTGTTGCTCAATTAAATATTACTGCGGAGCTTATCTGGATGCCGAACGATAAAGGGGTGTACCGCCTCGCATGGCAGGTATTTTTGGCTCCGGAGAAATCATCCGACTACTGGTTGATGAGAATTGATGCACAAACTGGAGCTCTTCTTAATAAAGATAACCTGACCATTACCTGTAAATGGGATCATGAAAATCATTCCATTGACGAGCATATCAAAGAGGGGCACCAAAAAAAATCAGGTGTGGCGTCTAAAAATAATTTTGTATTGCAGAGAAATGATAACACAAATAAATGGGAGTATAAACCCTTTGTAATCGGAACAGCTACTTACCGTGTGATAAAATATCCTGCTGAAAGCCCTCAGCATCCCGGCGGAGCTCCTTCTTTACATACTGATCCATGGACACTGGTACCGGGTAATGCCACATCTTTAAAATGGCACAGCGACCCCACTGATTACAATATTTCCCGTGGTAATAACGTATGGGCGCAGGAAGATGCAAATGGAAATAACGGTACGGGTTTACCATCTACTTCCACCACCGCTCTTCCGAACCTGACTTTTGATTTTAATTACAATTTCACATTAGCGCCACAGGATCCTACCAACCAACAGGCGGCGATTGTGAACTTGTTTTATATGAATAACCTGATGCATGATATGGCCTATACATATGGCTTTGATGAAGTATCAGGAAATTTCCAGGCCGATAACCAGGGCCGTGGTGGTGCTGGCAACGATTTTGTGTTTGCTGATGCACAGGATGGGTCTGGTACAAATAATGCCAATTTCGCCACTCCGGCTGACGGATCAAACCCAAGAATGCAGATGTTCCTTTGGACTGCACCAAATCCTGACAGGGATGGTGACCTGGATAATGGTATCATCCAGCATGAGTATGGTCATGGTATTAGTAACCGTCTTACCGGTGGTCCTGCTATAGTAAACTGTTTACAAAATGCAGAACAAGCTGGTGAGGGATGGAGCGATTATATGTCACTGATGATGAGTACCGACTGGGCAAATGCTACCGTAAACGATGGACCTATCAGAAGGGGGATTGGAACTTATGCGTTGAACCAGCCTATAACAGGTAATGGTATCCGGGTTCAGCCGTATTCTACTGATATGAGTATTTTCTCGTTAACTTATGCAAACCTTCCGGGTCAGGCCGTACCTCACGGAGTAGGTACTATATGGTGTGGTATGATCTGGGAGATGACCTGGGAAATAATTAAACAGGATAATTTCATTGAACCTAACTTTTTAAACCCTCCCGGTGCTGTATCAACGTGGAGAGGTAATGCCGCGGCAATGAAACTGGTAATGGAAGGTATGAGATTACAACCCTGCAGCCCCGGTTTTGTACAATCAAGAAATGCGATCTTGCAAGCTGATCAGGTATTTTTCGGAGGCCGCTATGCCTGTGCTATCTGGAGAGCTTTTGCAAAAAGAGGATTGGGCCGCAATGCTTCGCAAGGTTCTAATACAAGTATCAGCGATGGTACGCCTGATTTCTCTGTTGATTCAGGAAGCTTTGGACTGAATCCTGATGTAGCTACCGTATTAGAAGGTAATAATATTACATATACCAATGCTGTCAATTCAGGTGAGTGTACGCCTATGACCAACTATGTATTGAGAGATACATTGCCTACCACCGTAACCTGGGTGAGTGGTGGTGTGTACACACCGGCAGACAGGGTAGTAACATTCAGCCCGATCAACCTGCCTGTTAACACTTCTCAAAACTTCCAGGTAACAGTGAATGTTAATGCCGGTACATATTTCACACCGGTACAACTCATCAACGATCCCGTTACAGCTATTGCGCCTAACTGGACCGCTACTTCTACCACTGCTAACGTATGGACTACCTCTGGTACTTCTGTAAGAAGTGCGCCGCTGGCATTCTTTACGCCTGATCCGACAGTCTCTTCTCAGCAAATTCTTACCACTACAAACCCAATCGCCATTCCTGGTAATGCATCGGCTATTACTACCATGAGTTTCTGGCACAGGTATGTGGTAGAAAACGGATTTGACGGTTGTGTAGTCGAGATCAGTACGAATGGGGGTGGTACCTGGACAGACCTTGCTCCTTATATGAGCGGTGCAAGATATAATGGCACATTGTCAGCCTTGAATACCTTCCTTGGTGGACGCCAGGCATTCACGGGTAATGTTGGGGCAGCATTTGTAGAAACAAGAGTTAACCTTGCTGCCTTTGCGGGTCAGAATGTATTGATCCGTTTCAGGTTTGCTTCAGATCCTTCAGTAGGAGGAACAGGTTGGTTCATTGATGATATCTTACTGGAAAGCAGACCGTATGTATTTACAAAAGCAGGTCTGTATGACAATACCAACGCAAGAGTAAGTTATAAGGATACACTTACACCAATCACAAGTCTGGTAGGTTGTGTGGATCCCGCGATCACTAACCATCCTAATAGTGTGGTTCGTTGTTCAGTTTCAGGTAATGCCGTATTTACTGTTACCGCTACCGGTACTAACCTGGTTTACCAATGGCAGTCAAGTACTGATAATGGTGTAACATGGACCAATATTACAGGTGCTACTCTTGCTACATATACAATTATCAACCCGACTACAGCCCTGAACGGTACTTTATACCGTTGTAATATTTCTGGAGATTGTGGTTCACCAGTTACATCAAACCCGGCCTTAATATATGTAAGCCCTGCGCTCACACACTCTGCTGTAACTGCAACACCGAATACTGGTTGTGCACCTGCTGCAACAACTATTACCGGAACAGTAAGTGGTGGTACTGCTGTGGGAGGTACAATCGGAACATCTGGTGTTTTAAATACAGCTATACCAGATAACACACCGGCTGGTATCAATTCAACAATCACATTACCTGCATTGACTATGCAACAGGCGGGTAATTTAAAACTTCGTATAAACGCTACGCATTCATGGGTAGGAGATCTGAGGGTTACTCTCACCAGCCCATGCGGAACTACTTTTGCATTTGACAGACCTGGTTATAATGGTTCCGGCTTTGGATACAGCGGTGACCTTGCAGGTGTTTACACCTTTGATCTGAGCGCTGCAACAATATTCCCTGAATCAGGTCCTGCAGTGGTACCTGTTGGAAGTTATCAGCCTACTGATGCAGCAGGTGCTGCTCATACCTGGGCTGGTGTCACCTTCCCATGTACAGCCGCTGGTAACTGGGTATTGAACATTGCAGATAATGCCGGTGGTGATCTTGGAAACCTCGTTGATTGGGCAATCCTTATTGGTGGTAATTACACTCATAGTTTGTCTGGTCCTGGTACTATTGTTCAGAATGCACCCACCGGTACCAATAACAGTGATGCAAGCTTCAGTGTAACAGGTATTCCTGCTGGTGTGCAGGTTTATACCCTGACATCAACTGATGCATTGGGATGTAGTGTAAGTTCAACCGTAAACGTAACAGTTACAGCTGCACCCGGCATTACTACCCAGCCTGTGAACAGAACAATTTGCCAGAATGGAAATACTACGTTCAGTATCGTAGATAATTCACCGCTTCCGCCATCTTACCAATGGCAGATCAGCACAACTGGTGCCGGTGGTCCATGGACAAACCTGGCTAACGTAGCGCCATTCTCAGGGGTTACTACAAATACATTAACTATTACAGGCGCAGGTCTTGTTTATAATGGTAATTTCTTCCGTTGTGTGGTAAGTAATACCTGCGGAAACTCTAATTCAAATTCTGCAACTCTTACTGTTAATCCGTTGCCGACTGTGAACTCAGGCCCGAGTGGTTTGTGTGCACCGGTAACATTAACTGCAAGTGGTAATGCAGATACATATTCATGGTCACCGGCAGGTGGATTGAATACGACAACAGGTACTACCGTAATAGCTACACCAACTGTTACAACTGTGTACACCGTAACGGGTACTATTACTGCTACCGGTTGTCAGAACTCAGCTTCTGTAACTGTGTTGGGCACACCAGCTACACCTGTTATTACTCCGGCTGCACCAGTTATTTGTGCCGGAACTATACAGCCGTTAACAGTAGCACCAACTACTATGACAGTTAGTTATTCAGGTACTGCACTGACTATTCCTGGTACTGGTACTGGTACCGGAACCGGAGCACCAGCCAGTATTTACCCGGCGGTAGTGAACGTTACAGGTCTGCCAACATCAGGTGTAAGAGTGAAGTCTGTAACCATAAACGGATTCTCTCATACATTCCCTGCTGACGTTGATATGGTGTTGCAATCACCAACAGGAACCAACGTAGTATTTATGTCTGATGCCGGCGGCGGAACAGATATTGTGAATGGAAATATCACATTTGATGATGCTGCGGCTTCATTACTCCCGGCTGCACTTGTTTCAGGAACTTACAGGCCTACCAATGCTGCCGGTCCGGATGCATTCCCTGCACCGGGTCCTGGTTCTATCACACAGGTTAACCCACCGTTGTCAGGATTTACAGGCAACTTCAATGGAAACTGGAACCTGTTTGTAGTGGATGATCTGGGTGGAGATGTTGGCACATTGAATAGCTGGACCATCACTTTCGAAATACCAACGGCGATCTGGTCTCCTGTTACAGGCTTGTACAGTAATGCTACTGCCACTATTCCTTACGTAGCGGGTACTCCTGCTTCAACAGTCTATTTCCTGCAGTCGCCGACTACAACTACTAACTATACCTATACTGTAACGAATACATTGGGTACATGTAGTTCAGCTCCTGCCAGTGTAACTGTAACAGTAAATCCTGTACCAACTATTTCAGTTGGTCCGAATAACCAATGTGGTCCTGTTACATTAACAGCAACAGGCAGCTCTAATACGTATGCCTGGAGTCCTTCATCTGGCTTAAGTGGCACAACAGGTGCTACAGTGACAGCAAATCCTCAACTGAATACTGCTTACACTGTTACCGGTACTATCACAGCAACTGGTTGTACAAGCAGTGCCACAGTTAATGTATACTCAACACCTGCTGCGCCAATTGTTACACCATCATCGGTTAACATCTGTCTTGGAAGCACAACCACATTAGTTGTATCTCCAACAGCAGTGACCACACCGCTTGGCGGAACGATCACTATACCTGCTGGAGCTCCAGCGTCTACAAGTGGTGTAGCCTCTCCATATCCTGCCACAATAAGTGTAGGTGGATTACCACCAGCAGGAGTAAGAGTGAAATCAGTGAACATTAATGGTATCAGTCATACATTCCCCGGTGATATTGACATGCTGTTACAATCACCAACAGGTACCAATGTTATCCTGATGTCAGACAGAGGTGGTGGTACTGATATTAATAACATTAATCTGGTGTTTGATGATGCGGCTGCAGCTATATTACCCACAACTATTGTTGGAGGTACATACAGACCTACAAACACAGCAGGGCCGGATAATTTCCCTGCGCCGGGTCCGGGTAGCGTTACCAATGTTAACCCGACCTTGTCAACCTTTACGGGTAATCTTAATGGTAATTGGAACTTGTACATTAATGACCAGTTTGGCGGAGATGCTGGTTCTATAACCAGCTGGAGTATCACTTTTGAAATAGTAGGTGCCCTTTGGTCGCCTGTTACGGGTCTTTATACAGATCCTGCGGCAACGACTCCATACGTAGCCGGTACATACGCAGGCACAGTATATGCTAAGCCGACTACTACTACCACCTACGCAGTAACAAGAGCTACAGCAACCTGTACTTCTGCTACTACGAATGTTACAGTAACCGTTTATCAACCGGTTACTATTACCACACAACCGGCTAACCAAACTGTTTGTGCTGGTGCTAATGCTACATTCAGTGTAGTTACGGCAGGTAACTTCCAGACATATCAATGGCAGCTGAGTACCGATAATGGAACTACATGGACTAATATCAGCGGTGCCAATGCAGCTTCATATGTTGTAACAAATACTACTACTGCATTAAGCGGCAGAAGGTATCGTGTAATTGTGACTAATAGTTGTAACACTGTTACTTCAAATGCTGCAATATTAACAGTAAATGCCTTGCCAACTGTTGTAGCGAACGACCTGTTTAACCGACGGATCTGTATCAGCGATACACTAGTTCCATTAATTGGAACACCGGTTGGTGGTAGCTGGAGCGGTATTGGTGTTTCTGGTTTCAACTTTATACCAGGCGCAACCGCAGTTGGTACGTATGTGCTTACTTATTCATATACTAACGCTGCAGGTTGTACTTCAACAGATACTACAGTAGCCAAAGTAAGCGATTGTCCTGAAAGGATCAGGTTGTTGAGGGACGATGCAGTGATATTGTATCCGAATCCGAATAATGGGCAATTCAACATCCGCATGAATAGTGTATTGTATAATTATCTTGCCATGAGAGTATATACGTCTGCAGGACAATTGGTACATACACAACAATGGAGCGGATTGGTTTACGGCCGTGTAGTGCCGATCAACCTTACACACTTGCCGGCAGCTGTATATATGGTAAGGTTTATCTATGACGACGGAATAAGAACGTCAGAGAAGACCTTCCCTGTGATAGTGGGCAGACAGTAAGATCAAAATTGTGTTTTCATGTTATAAGGCATCCCTATTAAGGGATGCCTTTTCTTTGTAACAGGGACCACTTATCTTTAAGCAATGACATCGCAGCAACTGATACTGGTATTACAAAAAAACCGGGAGATGTTTTATCCTGTTGTTCCCTTCGATCCGTCAAAAGACAAATTACTGTCATTAGATTTTACGATTAGTAATAAGGAACTGACTGATGATGTGTTGCTGCACCCGGATCAGTTTATACGTTACATCAATGATAAATTAAATGATGCTGGTGCCCGTTATGGAATAGGTGGTTATGCAGAGCACAGGACAGTGTACAGCAAAAGCAGTGTGTTTGACGGCAATAATCCCGGTGATGAACCAAGAAGGCTGCACCTTGGAGTTGATATCTGGGGTAAACCTCATACGGCGGTGATAGCGCCTCTGGACGGTATAGTGCATAGTTTTGGATTTAATAACAGGCCGGGTGATTATGGAGCTACTATCATTCTTACACATACCCTGGATGGCTTATCCTTCTATACTTTGTATGGACACCTCAGCCTTAACTCTATAAAGAATCTTTCAGAAGGGGAACGAATAAAAGGAGGAGATATTTTTGCCGAATTCGGGATACCGGCGGAGAATGGAGGATGGCCGTCTCATCTGCATTTCCAGATCATTCTTGATATGGATGGTTGGAACGGAGATTATCCGGGTGTGTGTAAATACTCTGAAAGGGAAAAATGGCTGGCTAATTCTCCTGACGGCGATCTTATACTACGTCTTAGCGGTAACAAAAGCCACTTCATCTAAATGTATTCAAATAACAATAATTTCTGCTTTTCTTCACACTCTCTTATTTAAAAGAGTAATTGCAGTACTAGCAAAGGCATTAGCCCTTAAACCGTATCCACTTTGCATTAAAAGTTCCTGGCCGTACCCCGGAACTTTTTTGCTTTTTAAGCTTTGAGTAGTTTAAATGCATGTGTCCACTGATTCCTGGTGAAACCCGGTATGCACCATAAAATACAAAGAGGCTCTATAGCTCTTGCTGCTTCTACCCTGCCCATATCTTCTGTTTCCCAGCCAAAAGATGTAAGGATAGTTGTAACAGTTTTCTTAGCCTCTTCATCATTGCCGCATATAAACATGGTCGGTACACCATCCGGGAATTTAGGTTTGTACATGTAAGCATTACCAACACTGTTAAATGCTTTTACCACCCTGGCATCAGGAATTAAAGCCTGAATTCTTTCCATCAATGAATCTTCAAGGGTGGTAAAGAATTTCAGTACACCATTATCCGGGGGGACAGCCGCAATAGGATTGGTGGCATCAATTACTGTTTTTTCAAAAAAATGTTCCTTGCCAGCCAGTGATATTGCATCTTCAACTGCTAAGCCACTTACTGCCAGCACAATTATATCTCCGAATTGAGCTGTTTCCTGGAATGATCCTAATAATCCATCCTTATTTTCTTTTTGCCATTTTATCACTTCCTCTTTTGAAATATTACGGGTACCCAGCATTACTTTGTTGCCTTCCTTTAAAAAAGCAGTGGCCAATACCTGTCCAACCTGTCCGGAGCCGATTACACCAACTTTCATAAAAATGTTTTTTAATGATTAGTTTTACAAAGTTGAGAAAAATTTGTTCATGGCTAATCCTAATTTGAATTCAGATAAAAATGACCTGACCGCAGCAGATGCGGTATTTGAGAATTCTATCCGCCCGGCGCAGATAGATGATTTTTCGGGCCAGGACCAGATCATTGAGAATCTTCGCATTTTTATCAAAGCTGCCAGGATCCGTGGCGAAGCGCTGGATCATGTATTATTTCATGGTCCCCCCGGATTAGGGAAGACAACATTATCCAGGATAGTAGCGAATGAACTGGGAGTGAATATTAAGGAAACATCAGGGCCAGTGATAGAAAAACCGGGAGACCTTGCCGGACTCCTTACCAGCCTGGAAGCAAATGATGTTTTGTTTATAGATGAAATACACCGGTTGAGCACTGTGGTGGAAGAATATTTATATGCAGCTATGGAAGACTACCGGATTGATATAATGATTGACAGTGGCCCCAATGCCAGAAGTATACAGATCAATTTGAATCCTTTTACATTGATTGGTGCCACCACAAGAAGCGGTTTATTAACTGCACCTCTTTTGTCAAGATTTGCTATCAAATCAAGGCTGGAATATTATACATCTGTTGTATTGAATAAGATAATTCTTCGTTCGGCTGGAATATTAGGAACAAAGATTTCCAAAGAAGCCGTTGAAGAGATTGGTAGAAGAAGCCGGGGTACGCCAAGAATTGCAAATGGGTTGTTGAGGAGGGTAAGAGATTTTGCGCAGGTGTTAAATGATGGTAAGATAGATTTTGGGATTACGCAGCATGCATTAAAAGCGTTGAATGTAGATGAACATGGGCTGGACGATATGGATAACCGGATTCTCTCTACTATCATTGATAAATTCAAAGGAGGCCCGGTGGGCATTACAACTATAGCAACTGCGGTAGGTGAAGAAGCCGGTACAATAGAAGAAGTATATGAACCATTCCTTATACAGGAAGGCTTTTTACAACGAACACCAAGGGGAAGAGAAGTTACTGAAAAAGCTTATGAACACCTTGGTAAAAAAAGGCCTGGAACTACAGGAACATTATTTACCTGAAACAAAAAAGCTACCTGTAAACAGGTAGCTTGTATTTTTTCTTCCCTATAAAGATTGGGTGTATTATTGCACCACCAATCTGAATCCATTTCCGTGGATATTCACTATTTCAATCTTTTCATCATCTTTCAGGTACTTCCGTAGTTTAGCAATATACACATCCATACTACGGCCATTGAAATAGGTATCGCTACCCCAGATTTTCTTTAATGCCTGTTCCCTGGGCAATAGATCATTCAGGTGCTCGGCCAGCATTTTCAACAGTTCATTTTCTTTGGGCGATAAAGTTTGTGTTACGCCGCTATGCGTCAACTGGCGCAGTTTTGGGTTGAAATGATAACTGGCCAGGTCAAACTCTTTGTTTTCGCTTTCCTTGTTCTGCTCTTCATTCCTTTTCAGAATTGCTTTTATTTTCAGGAGCAGCACTTCACTGTCGAAGGGCTTGGTGATATAATCGTCGGCACCGAGTTTATAGCCCTGTATCACATCTTCCTTCATAGTTTTAGCACTCAGGAAAAAGAGAGGTATATCAGGATCTACATCCCGTATTTCTTCTGCGAGGGTAAAGCCGTCCATATTAGGCATCATTACATCCAGCAGGCAGAGTTCAAATTTTTCCCGTTGAAAAGCAGCCAGGCCAAGGCGGCCATCTCTTTCCAGGGTTACATCGTAATCATTCAGTTCAAGATAATTCTTCAGTACACTTCCGAGATTTGGATCATCTTCGCACAATAAAATTTTAGGTTTCTTAGCTTCCATTGTCTGGTGGTTTTATATTGGTGACAAATAAAGTTAAAGCATTTCAGGGGTTCAAATACCGGGGCTGAATATTTTGTTAAAACACCGTTGTTCCGAACCCTTTGCTTTCTACTTTTGCTTTATATAATAAAAAACTGTGCCATGCATTTAACGCCTGATAACCGTCTGAAGAAACTGATCGTAATAGGTGACCGGCTATTGATAAAACCTAGTCGCCCGGATGAGAAAACTGCAAGCGGTTTGTATTTACCACCTGGTGTGCAGGAAAAAGAAAAAGTGCAGCAGGGATATGTGATAAAAACAGGCCCCGGTTATGCTATACCGATGCCGGTGGAAGACGAGGCCTGGAAAGGGGAGGATGAAAAAGTGAAATATGTGCCATTGCAGGCTAAGGAAGGTGACCTCGCCATATTTCTGCTCAGCGGCGCCACAGAAGTGATGTATGAGGGTGAGAAATATTTTATCGTGCCGCAGAGTGCTATTCTGATGCTGGAGCGGGAAGAAGATTTATAGGCAGCTATTTACTTTTCAGTTAACTTTCATTCAAATTTTTTCAAATGGCAGACAATGCAAAATTTCTCGAGGTAGTTAAGACAGGATATACGTTCAAAGGTGAATCTTTCAACATAGGCAGCGCTATGCTCGATGGCAGCGTGGTGGCGGGTGCAGATGTACTGCTGCCTTTCAAAACGCTGAACCGACATGGATTGATTGCCGGCGCTACCGGTACTGGTAAAACAAAAACACTGCAGGTGTTGGCAGAAGGCTTAAGTGATGCAAGCATACCTGTATTACTCATGGATATTAAAGGAGATCTGAGTGGTATTGCTGCTGCAGGTAACCTGAATGATAAAATAACTGAGCGCTGTCAGAAACTGAATATAGAATATAAGCCTGCTGCATATCCTGTTGACCTGCTGACACTGAGTGAACAAAAAGGAGCAAGACTCAGGGCCACAGTGAGTGAGTTTGGGCCTGTACTGCTATCAAAAATATTGGGACTGAATGATACGCAGGGTGGTTTTGTGGCAATGATTTTTAAATACAGTGATGATAATAAGCTGCCATTACTTGATCTGAAAGATTTTACTAAGGTATTGCAGTTTGTAAGTGATGAAGGGAAAGCAGAGTTAGAGAAAACCTATGGTAAGATTTCTACAACATCTACAGGCACCATACTAAGAAAGGTAATTGAGCTGCAGCAACAGGGGGCCGATGTTTTCTTCGGTGAAAAAAGTTTTGAAGTGGATGACCTGATGCGTATCAGTGATGATGGTCGGGGTATTATATCTATAGTCAGGGTAACAGACCTGCAGGACAGGCCGAAACTGTTTTCTACCTTTATGTTACAACTGCTGGCAGAATTATATGCCACTTGCCCGGAAGAGGGTGATATGGATAAACCGAAACTGGTAATGTTTATTGATGAAGCACATCTTATTTTCCAGGAAGCGAATGAGGCATTGCTGCAACAGATTGAAACTATTATCAAACTCATCCGGTCAAAAGGAATAGGTATTTATTTCTGCACACAAAACCCGATGGATATTCCGGCATCTGTGCTGGCACAGCTGGGATTGAAAGTGCAGCATGCTTTAAGAGCTTTTACAGCGGCTGACAGAAAAGTGATCAAACAGACCTCGGAGAACTACCCAGAAACTGATTTTTATAAAACCGAAGATCTGATAACACAGTTAGGTACGGGTGAAGCCCTGGTAACTATATTGAATGAAAAAGGTATTCCTACACCGTTGGTACATTGTATGATACGGCCACCGCAAAGCCGGATGGATATTTTGTCTGAAATGGAAATAGATTCATTAGTCGGTAAATCAAAAATTGCGGCAAAATATAACCAGGTTATTGATAGTAAAAGTGCTTACGAAATCCTGACAGAGAAGTTAGAAGATGCTGCAAAGAAAGAAGAACAGGAGACAGAAGAAAAGACGACTAGGAAAGCAACCACTAAAAAGGAAAAAACCATTTTCGATGATCCTACTGTAAGAAGCATGACCCGGACTGCCGGTAATACAATTGTAAGAACCTTACTTGGTGTACTTGGTTTGGGAGGGCGAAGCAGAAGAAGGAAAAGTTTATTTTAGTTTAACCCACCCGGTACTATCCACATCAATTTTATTTTCAGCCTGTAAGAATTCCAATACCTTCCAGGCTTTTTCTTTTTTGATGCCATTTAGTTTTTGCAGCAAGTCTTTGGTATGTAATGATTCGTATTTCACCATATTGATAATACGGTGGTGCAGTGTTTCAAATTCTTCCTTGCTTAATGTGGCAGCTTTTTGTCTCAGGCAATTATCACAAATGCCACAGGCCCTGATATGCTCATCTCCAAAATAGGAGCCGATGATACGGCTACGGCATGCTGCTTCTTCGTTTACATAGTCTACCATCTGCTTCACCCGGCGCTGAAACTGATCTTTTCTTTTGTTGTAGGCCTGCATATTGATAGTAATATCTTCCGCCTTTATCCTGTTTCTCAATAAGTACAGTTGCGGGGTATCTTTCTGTGGCTTGTATTCTATTATACCAAAACGATTCAGTTCTGTCAGTTGTATTTTTACTTTCTCAGCATCTTCTTTCATTAGGCCGGCAATTACTTTCTCAGAAATATTTACAGGCTGATCAAAAATACCTTCATAAGCCCTTAGCAGGGTTTTGATACAAGGTTCCAGTTGAGGGATGCTTTTCTCAAACTCATACAGCGAACCTTTATTCACTGTAAACATTACGGATGAAGGGAGAAATACCTGCTCATTAAATGATAACCAATTTTCCTGCTCCAATGCTTTTAAAGAATACAAAATGGTATGACTGTTCAGATTAAATTTTTTCAGGAAATCGGAAATGTCAAAATCATAATACTGTCCTTCGCCGGAGCTGGTTGGTATTTGCAGGTAATTGGCTACAGACTGGTATACACCTCGTATATCTTCCTGTGATGGAAAACGCAGTGATGATATTTCCTTCAGCTCCTGCAAGTCTCTTTCATCATACAGCAGAACAGCGTAGGATATTTTGCCATCTCTGCCTGCACGACCAGCCTCCTGGTAATAATTTTCCAGGCAATCCGGCACATCAGCATGAACAACAGTTCTGACGTCAGGTTTGTCGATTCCCATCCCAAATGCATTGGTACAGACAATCACCCTTATTTTATTATTGATCCATGCTTCTTGTTTTTTATTTCTTTCTTCCTGGACTAATCCGGCATGATAGAAATCAGATGAGATTTGCTGCAATTGCAATAGCTCACTTATTTCTTTGGTTCTTTTCCTGCTTTTGCAATAGACTATGCTGCTTCCGGGAACTTTTTGTACGATCTCAATGATCTTATTAATTTTTGAATCAACCTTAAAAGTGCTGTAAGAAAGATTTACTCTCTCAAATGACTGGCGAAAAATACAGGGATTACTGAATGCAAGTTTGTCGCAGATATCATTTTGTACATCAGGGGTGGCAGAGGCAGTTAACGCAAGAACAGGAACACCGGGTAATTCTTCCCGCAGTGATGCAATGCGCAAATAAGGCGGCCGGAAATCATAACCCCATTGGGATATACAATGGGCTTCATCCACTGCGACCAAAGAAATATCAAGCCCAGGCAGATATTCTTTGAATAAACCTGTTTCTAATCTTTCCGGCGAAACGTACAGGAACTTACAATTGCTTTCTGCGGCTATTTTAAAAACGTTAATCACTTCTTTCCTGCTCATCCCGGAGTATATAGCAAAAGCAGTGATACTTTTTTTCCGGAGATTTTCAACCTGGTCTTTCATTAGTGCGATCAAAGGTGAAATAACAAGACATAATCCATCTTTCGCCATGCCAGGAACCTGGTAACATATTGATTTACCACCACCGGTGGGCATAAGAGCCAACGTATCCTTGCCTTCCAGAACAGACCTGATAATTTCTTCCTGCAATGGACGGAATGCATCGAAACCCCAATATTGTCTTAATATGTCATAAATATCCCGCATAGTACAATATGCCAGCAGTAGTTGTGAATTTACACTACTTTTTTCACGAAGAGACGAACTGAATTGATGGCTAAAACCACATCACTCATACCCATCACCAGTGCTCCAAAAGTTGGGGTAAGAAATCCAAAGGCTGCAACAGGAATGGCAACAATATTATAAGCAAAAGCCCAGAAGAGATTTTGTTTGATAGTTAGGTAAGTATGTCTTCCCAAACCTAAAGCAGTAGGCAGATTTTTCAATCCATGATTCATTAATATTACCTGTGCACTTTGTACAGCGATTTCGGAAGCCTCGTTCATCGAAATACCAATCGTTGCTTTAGCAAGTGCCGGGGCATCATTGATACCGTCGCCAACCATTGCCGTCGGTATTTTTTCACTCAGGGCAGCAATTTTTTTTAGCTTTTGTTCAGGAGATTGTTCGGCGATAACTGTATCAATGCCTAGCTGAACCGCCAGCTGGTTGCATTTGGTCAGCCGGTCGCCGCTGAGCAGGATCGTTTTAATATGTTTGCTATGGAGATAATCAATAACAGGTTTTGCCTCGGGTCTTATTTCATCTTTTACATCGATCCACCCTAACAGTTGCCCGTTTTTAAGTATATACACATTATGTGAATCATCTTTTATCAGGCCTTCTGCGGCTTTGTAAGAACCGGCTGTATAACCATTACCTTCTTTATCTTCCGATTGCATTCCGAGGCCTTTGACCTCTTCAATCTTTTTCCACTGAACCTGATCCTTTGTTTTCCATGTATCGGTGATACATTTTGCAATAGGATGATTAGAATACTTTTCTAAAGAGAACACAATTCTTTTGAATTTTTCCTCGCCGATTGTACTATTTGTGATCTGCCAGTTGCCGATGGCGAACTTTCCGGTAGTAAGGGTACCAGTTTTATCAAATACCACCTGCTTAATATCTTTAAATGTCTCCAGGCTGGTGGCATTGCGAAACAGAATACCGGTTTTGGCTGCCCGGCCCAGCCCAACAGCGATAGCAGCTGGTGTGGCCAATCCCATTGCACAAGGGCATGCGATTACCAGTACAGCAATACTCCGCATCAATGCAGGAGTAAAATCATGTAATACAATCCAGCTTACAATCAATGTGGCAATAGAAATGCCCAGCACAATTGGAATAAAGACCGCACTGATTTTATCTGCCAGTAACTGAACAGGTGGTTTTTCTCCCTGCGCCTGCTTCACCATATTCAATATACCCGATAATACAGTATCATTACCCACTGCGGTTACCTGTGCTTTCACTGTTCCATCAGTTATCAGGCTACCTCCAATCAGTTTGTCTTTGGCAAATTTATGAACCGGTAAACTTTCACCGGTAATAATTGCTTCATTCACATGTACATCACCCCACAATATCTTACAGTCAATGGGTACTTGTTCGCCGCTTTTTATCAAAATCAGGTCACCCACTCTCAGGGTTGTATTTTCAACAGGAAATATCTGTTCTTTATGCTCATCATCAAAAGCGATCATATTGGCCATTACCTTTTGTGATTTTGCCAGTTTATTCAATTCTCTTTGTGTGGAAGCGATGGAAGTTTCTTCTAAATAGTTTCCCAGGAAAACAAGTGTGATAATGGTGGCAGCCGTTTCATAAAACATATACTGTTCCGCCTGTCCTGTTAAGGAACCATACAAGCTGTATATAAATGCTGCTGTAGCTCCTACGGCTATCAGAACATTCATATTCGGCATACGATTACGGATACTTTTCCAGGCACTTTTACCAAAGAAACTTATCCCAACCAGGTAAACAGGGATAGTAAGTGCCAGTTGCACCCAGTGATTCATCAGCCAGTGAATATGCAGGCCTGGAATCATGTGGAGCATCAAAACGGCTGTGAAAGGAAAACAGAACCAGAAACGCTGGAGATGAGTAGAAAGGAATCTTTTTTTCTCTTTTGTATCCGTTTGCTGATGATTAGCCACTTTATATCCAAGACCATTGATACCCGAGGCCAGTTTATCCTCAGCTATCTCACCGCTGTTATCAAAACTTACATAACCGGTCGCAAAATTCACTTTAATATTCTTCGCTCCTTTTTTCTCCAGGTACTTGTGAATATTGAGTGCACAGGTGGTACAATCCATGCCATCTACCTTCCATTGTACATTTTCCATACTGCAAATTTACCAAAAGGCTAAAAGCGGATTTTCCGACAAGGGAAATATGTTTACAACATCGTTGCTATATCGTACTAAATTTGCCTTATGGAATGGCAGTTTGAACTGGACGGTATCAATGAAATTGCAACGATGTTTTGGAAAGCAGCCGGAAGCACCACTGTTTTCGCTTTTCACGGTCAGATGGGAGCGGGAAAAACGACTTTTATTCATGCTTTGTGCGATGTAAAAGGAGTGAAGGATATAGTGGGAAGCCCTACTTTTTCAATTATCAACGAGTATGCTTATGATTGTGAAGGTACCCCAAAACCACTTTTTCATATGGATCTTTACCGGCTAAAAGATGAGGAAGAAGCCCAAAGGGCCGGCGTGGAAGATGCACTTTACAGCGGTTATATCTGCCTGGTGGAATGGCCGGAAAAAGCACCGGGCATTTTCCCTGATAATACCCTTCATGTATATATCGAACTCGTTGATAGTAAAACAAGAAGGATCAAAATAGCTAATAATTAAGTAGCTTTGATACCGGCCTGAATCAATAAGCATAACCAACTTCATGAGCCAGCAGAAACCAAAAATAAGCACCTCTTTCAGCTATGAAACCCTGGAGGAAACATTGGACATACGTCCAAAATCCGAGGGGATGATGATCGGTATTCCGAAAGAGATCGCATTCCAGGAAAATAGAATTGCCCTGACTCCGGATGCGGTAAGTGTACTTATCAGTAACGGCCACCAGGTAATAATAGAACACAATGCCGGCGAAGCTTCGCACTTCAGGGATAAAGATTACAGCGAGGCTGGTGCAAAGATTGTATATGACAGAGACAGCGTATTTAAAGCTCCTATACTGGTAAAGAGTGCTCCTATCATTGATGAAGATCTTCCTTTATTGCAACTTAACCAGATCATCATTTCACCTATCCATCTTTCTGTGATGAAATCTGAGATACTGGAGAAAATGATGGAAAAAAAAGTAACAGCTATTTCCTTTGAGAACCTGAAAGATGACAGTGATTCTTATCCTATCGTTCGCAGTATGAGTGAAATTGCCGGGAGTGCTGTGATGCTGATCGCTGCCCAATACCTGGGCTCAGCCAATCATGGGAAAGGAGTGTTGCTGGGCGGTATATCCGGTATTGCCCCAACAAAAGTTATTATAATAGGCGCAGGAATAGTAGGTGAGTATGCAGCAAGGGCCGCCCTTGCTTTAGGGGCTTCCGTAAAAGTATTTGATAATAGTGTGTACCGTTTAAAAAGATTGCAGAATAACATTGGTCAGCGGATGTGGACCTCTGTGATAGAGCCAAGATTGCTGGCCAAGCAGCTAAAGACCTGTGAAGTAGCCGTTGGAGCATTGGGTTCTGAAACTGGAAGAACCCCACTCATCGTGACAGAAGAAATGGTTAGCAATATGCGTCCGGGCTCTGTGATCATTGATGTGAGCATTGACCGCGGCGGATGTTTTGAAACCTCTGAAATAACATCGCATGAGCATCCCATTTTTATGAAATACGGGGTGATACATTATTGTGTACCTAATATCCCTTCTGGTTTTGCCCGTACGGCTTCACAGGCTATCAGTAATGTACTGATGCCTCTGTTGCTGGAGGCTGGTGAGGAAGGCGGGTTTGAAAATTTGGTTTGGCACAAACTGCACCTGCGTAGCGGTATCTATCTTTTTAAAGGAGCATTGACTAATTTTTATCTCAGCCAGCGCTTTGACCTGAAGTACACCGATTTGAATTTGTTGATTGCAAGCCAGCGGTAGGTGAAAAAATTGACGTATAATTTTTTTTACGTACACTTAAGATAGTACATCCCTAAGAATCCTTCTTAATTCTACCTGTCATTTATTAATTTTTTTAAAAAAATCAACATGAGAAATGTTCTGATCATCATGGCGGGGCTGTTTTTGCTTGCCTGTAACAATCAAGAAGACAAAAAGACCGAAAAGAAAGTAAAGTACAGTGATCTTGTTAATGAACGACTTAATGGAGATATTCAGAGTGTGGAAGAAACTCCATACCAAGTGGATAGCTCAGGTAAGATCGGGAATATGGATTCATGTTGTATTGATCTGGTAGAGTACGATGAAAATGGTAATGCTGTTAGGTTTACTTCAAAAGACAGTAAAGGGAATGTAAAAAATCAATCCGTTTATACCCGTCATGAGACAGGTTTATGGATCGGGTCAAAAGACACCAAAGAGGGCGGGAAGCCATCAGGATCAATGAAGGTAGGTGTAGATGATAAAGGTCAGTATACAGTAGCGGAGGCTTTTGATTCCACCGGGAAACTTGATGTTTATTATACTGATACCAAGCAAAATGAATTTGGCCAGATTTTGAGATGGAAACAATATGATAAGGATAGTGTTTTCAGAATGGAAGGACAAGCAACATACGATAAGAATCTGCAGATGGGATTTACAATGAAAGACAGTGTTGGTAAATTAAAATCTTCAAGTGATTATAAGTATAATGACAAAGGTGAGCAAACAGAAGTTTCAAATACCAATATTACCAAGGATTCCACCACAACGGTTGTAACAAAATACACCTATGATTCTCATGATGAAATGGGTAACTGGACTCAGCGTACAGCCTTTGATGATAAAGGCAAGGCAACCAAAATTGTCAAAAGAATTTATACTTACAGGAAGAACGAAGAGAAAAAATAATTTTAGTATTATATTACTATAGCAGATTAAATGTGCCCGTTTGAGATAACGGGCACATTTAGTTAGAGGTATACCCTAAACTGAATATACACATTCCTTCCTGGCCTCGAAATATTTCCCCAGTCCAGGTGCTCATGATATTTTCTATCAAAAATATTCTCAACTCCTCCCTGTAACTCAATAGTATTGTTTAATATCATTGTGTTGTAGCCAAACCGAATATGCAAAAGAGAATAGCCGGTTGTAACATCTTCCCCGGCTTCTATATTTATATGGCCTTGTTTACTTGCGGCTTCTGCTTCCAGTTGTACAGAAAAATTCTTTGGCTGATACCGGATTGATGTTGTATTCTTTAAAGGAGCTATAAGGGGTAATGAATTTCCTTTATTGTCTTTCCCGGCTGTATAACGGACGGTGGAGACCACATCAATGGCAGGGGCAGGTTTAAGAACCACACTGCCTTCCACTCCGGATACTGATGCATTGGGGATATTGATAAATTCTTTTACTCCTTTGGCGCCGATAGTCATAGTACTGAAAGAAGAATTGATAGTACCTGTTAAATAGTCAAACAAACTGGAATAGAAATAGCTGAGTTGTACCCGGTTATTTTTCCAGTTATATATAACAGACAGGTCGGCCTGTAGTGATTTTTCAATTTTCAGTTTTGGATTACCAATATAATCGTATCCATCATTACTGTTGAACAGATAAAAACCATATAACTCACTGGCTGTTGGCATCCTTTCAACGTAAGCTATACTAGCCGATACTTTTATCTTCTGAGAGATTTTTTTAGAAATTACCGCTGAAATATTTTTCAATAAATCTTTTCTGTTAGCAGAAGGGTAGCCAAAAATACTGACCTGGTCTTTTGCCTCCTGCGAAACTAATTTATAGCTAATGAAGTCAGTCCTTCCTGTAACCTGGAGTTTCAGGGTACTGTCAATTTGCAAAAGCCATGCTGCAGAGATACCGGATTGATTTTTTCTATTGTCTGGCCAGGTAAGCATATACATTGGGAGTTCACCGGGCTGGTACATAGTCATGGATGCTTTTAGAAAAGTGGAAGAGCCATCTGCCCGGAGGAGTAGTCTTTGCTTTTGATTTATTTTAAGTTCAGCTTCAGTATAGGCACCATAAGTTTTACTCCACCCTGGCATATCCATGTGCATTGGTACATTTGGTCTTTTGGTGTCATCCATGCTATGGTCAATCTTATTGGCATAGATCTTAACCTGCCATTTGTATAGTGACTTTGACGGGTTTTCCCGGTGCATACTCAATGAACCAATCCTGGCTGCAGCATATCCCACATCCATGGGCAGTGCGGGATAACCAATATTCCATCCATCATCACCCAACAGATCTGCCTTGAAATAAGTGTATAGGGTATGCTGGTATTTTGCTGATATGGAGTAGTTCACTTTTTCGTATTGAGAAAAATCAATTATATCACCACCTCCGCTACGATAGTTCTTATTGTTGCGGTATGTACCACTCATCCTGAAGGCCCATTTGCCTGTTGAATAATTTAACCGGGCTGATTCATAAAAACTTTTGGCGGCCGTTTGATATCCGCTGCTGATTAAGCCGGTTATTTTATTGACATTCAGGAAATCTGGTTCAGCCATTTTCATATTTACAGTACCGCCGATTGCTGAACCACTCATAAAACCGGTAATTGCTGTTTGTACCTGTAGGTTTTCAAGATTAATGGGTTCGATATAAATAGTGGCCGGATCCATTTTATCAGCGCAGGCACCATGAATTCTCATTCCGTCTACAAGCACATTTATCTGACCGCCTGTGAAAGATCTTATGGAAGGCTCCATGCCATATGAGCCGCGGCGTAATAGAGATATCTCAGGAAGACGACTCAATATTTCTTCCAGGGTAACGGAGCTGTTCGCCTTGAAAAAGTTTATCAACTGCTGCTTAGCCGTCTTTTGTGTGGAAGTTATGGTTACTTCTCTCAGTTCGACAATGCGGGTAGTGTCTTCAATAATTGCAGGCTGCTGTGTTTGAGAAAACCCGGCCATGCAAGAAGTGATTACTAATATATTTACAAATACTTTTTTCACTGTAAATGGTTTTAAGCAGGTGAGTTAACCCACCTGCCTTTTTCAACTGCTAGAATTCAACATCAAAATACTGTGTGGTATCAGCTACAGCCGTTCCAGACATAAAATCAAGATTCAGTCTCCAGAAACCAGTCATTGTAAAGTTTACTTTCCCTTTGTAATGACCATTACCAATATGAACAGGATTCACATTGTTAGGTGATCCATGTCCCATCGTAGGCATTTCCGGGGTTAATATGACAGATAGACTGCTGTCAGCAGGCCAGTTCATCATAGAGGCCTTTTTATAAATTGCTATTTCCATATCATTGATGCCCACTTTTGAGCTGGCTGCAGTTGGTTCAATCAAAGAGATAAAGTATTTGGCACCATTATGAGCCGCCGTAAATGATTTCTGTTTCGATTTAACCGGTTCGTTTACCGTAACAGGAATAGTTAGTACACCCTCTTTATCATTCATGTGATTATGCACCTGAATCTTTAAAGTCCATGTTCCACCCATAGATGACATGATGAATGTAACGCTGCAGGGGAATAAATGATTAACTGCTTGCTCTGATACGGGATTTTCATAAGGAGATGAATGCATCATTGTTCCCATATCCATCATGGGGGTGAGTTGTATATGCGCATCTTCGATACGGTTTCCTGTGGCAGAATCGTAAAGAGCAATATATAACTTCGTGAATCCTGTAGTAATAGATGTTTCTTTTGTGTATACCTGTACCTTGGCGGAAGCACCAGCGGCATAACCTTCAGTTATTTTTGTCATTCCTTCGGTGGGATCAGCTTCTGCTATTTTATCTTTTGAACAGGCAGCAAGAAATACAATTATACATATAAGGGCAAGGGATACCAATATCATTAATGACTTTTTCATAAAAACAGTATTTGTTTTAATAATAGTATGATGAAATAAGAGAACGTTGATGCTATTTAATGCATCAATAAAAAAACAGGGTTGAATAAACCGGTATGATCAGCTGAGTGAAGGGGGACGAAATACAGATATTATGTGATCAAAGCTATAATTATTAGATACACTTATGGGGTTATGTATAAGATTGACTTCAGGAGAAGCAATCGTACAGCTGATTGTTGATATAGTACAAGGACTGCCTTCTACTAACTGTTTGATCTGTAAAGGCGCTTCTTCGTTTTGATGTTGTTCTGTTTCTTTTATTTTTTTATTGAGAAAGCACTTTCCATCACACTTTAGTTCTGGGCGATCTTTGTTAATACAGTGCTCCCTGGCTATTGTTGTCCTGTTGACAAAAAACCAGATCGTAAAACCAGTTGTATAGAAAAGCTGGAGAGAAAAAATAATAACAAATATGATAGCTACAATTTTCTTCACAGCTGCAAATATAACCGTTGATAAAAAGGAGGACAGATGATTTTTGTCAGTAGCTGACATGATTAAAGACATCAGTGTCTTTTATAATCATTTATATTAATGATGTGTGTACAAAACCTGTACTCAGTTTCGTCATTGCTGCTTACAGCTATAAGCCGATGCTTACAGTATTTATTAATAAGTGAGTGATACAATTCAATACCTGCGGTATCAAGGTTTGTGCAAGGCTCATCGAGCAAAACAATCGTTGAATCGGAGAGTATGCACTGGGCCAGTTTTACCCGTTGTTTCATACCAGATGAATAATATCGGATTTGTTTATGAACTGCTTTTTCAAGACCAATTAATGAAATGACTTCATTGGCAGAAAGCCCGGGTAATAAAGGTTTGAATCCCTGGTGAAAATTTAAAAATTCAATCAGCGTCATTTCTTCAATGAGTTCGAGATACGGAGCGCAGATAGAAATATGCTGATATACTTGTTCATTCACCAATTCGCTGTCCACCTGTGCCCATTGTATTTTTCCTTCATTGATCATCATTCCACCACTGAGTACTTGCAGCAGGGTGCTCTTTCCGGAACCATTTGGTCCGGTGATGGCATATGCATTTCCTGTTTCAAATGTGTAAGTGAAATGACGGAATATCCAGTCACGGTTAAACCGCTTTCCTGAATCAGATAGGGAGATCGTCATCGTTGCTGCCTTTGGTGAATCGTTTGATGATACCTCTTCCGCTTTCACGGATGAAGGTCACTATTTCATCTCTTTCATCAGTGGCGGGCATTTCTTCTTCTATAAACTCAACTGCCTGGCTGGTGTTCATGCCTTTATTATAAAGCACACGATAGATATCAAGAATATGATTGATACGTTCGATACTGAAGCCACGGCGTTTTAAGCCTATAGAGTTTACACCGGCATAGCTTAATGGAGTACGGCCTGCTTTAATATAAGGAGGTACATCTTTTCCAACCAGGGAACCACCACTGATAAATGAGTGGGAGCCTATCTTTACAAACTGGTGAACCGCACACATACCACCAATGATTGCCCAGTCGCCGATTGTTACATGTCCTGCTACCTGGGTGTTATTGCTGGTAATGCAGTTATCGCCTACAAAACAATCATGTGCAAAGTGGCAGTATGCCATGATCAGGCAATTTTTACCAATCACTGTTTTTTCACGGTCCTTGGTACCGCGGTTGATGGTCACAAATTCACGGATAGTGGTGCCGTCACCGATATATACGTTGGAATATTCACCCTGGAATTTCAGATCCTGTGGAACAGCAGCAATTACTGCTCCCGGAAAGATGCGGCAGTTTTTTCCAATCCGGGCACCTTCCATGATAGTTACGTTGGAGCCGACCCAGGTACCATCACCTATTTCTACATCCTGGTGTATAACCGTAAAGGGATCAATCTTTACATTGGTTGCCAGCCTTGCATTAGGATGAATATATGTATGCGGATGGATCATGATTTAAAAAAATCCCGCCCATGGCGGGACGGGCAAAGTTAGCTGTTACCGGCAAAAACAGAAGTTTTTTTGATCATATATTGTTAAAAATCAGCAACTGATCAGTGCTATTCAACGTTACACCATTAATATGGCTTATTAAGCGTAATTTCGCATTTCAGATGCACAATCCTCCGGATATATTGTCATTGGCTTATAAGCAATCCTATATGCAGGACCAGATGGTAATGCTGCAGGAGAGAGAGCAACAAATACCCGGTTCCGTACAGTACACTATAAACAGGTATCGTCGCCTTCCGCAATGGAATATAGAGGATACCGGAATGCTGGTTTATCATTATCAGAAAACTGAACCAAAAGAAAATTACCTGGAATTGAAATTTTGTGTGAGTGGAAATGTATACTGCCGTAAGAAAGATACAGAGTGCGACATGTGTCAGTTTAATGCATCTAAAACCTGTATGGAAAGGGTGGATAGTGTGGATGTGGTAAGTTTCAGGTTTTCTCCTGTTCACCTCAGCCAGTTTGTAAAGCCAAGGAAAGGGAACGCTGCCTTAACGGATAATATTTTAAGCTTCCGGCATAATTCATCCTTCACCAAAATTCTTCCCCTTTGTGGTAAAACAAGAATGGTGCTTGAGGGGGTATTAAATCATACTTACAGCGATAGCCTGGAGAATATTTACATCAATGCACAAACTCAGATGTTGCTGCTTTACAGTCTTGATTGTATGCTGGGTGAAAAAGAAATTGACGTAGTGAGTTGCAAATTCCTTGCTAATGAAGCAGATAGGGAAAAGATCGTAAAAGCAAGGGAAATACTTATTCAGCATATCGGAGAACCCATCACTATTAAGGAGCTAAGCAGGAAAGTAGCTATTAACGAATGCTATCTTAAAAAGGGATTTAAAGAATTATTCGGCACCACTGTTTTTGATTTTTATCAAAGCCAGCGGATGGAACATGCAAAATACCTGCTCTATGAAAAAGGCCTGAGTGTTACCGAAGTATCTATGATGCTGGGTTATTCTTCTATTTCTCACTTTTCTACAGCCTTTAAAAAACATACTGGCTTAAAACCCTGTGAGTTATTGCTCAGGTAGTTATTGCCTTTTACTACCACTTATTTGTTTTTTTACCAGGTAATTTATTGGACCAATACCCATTTTCTCGCAATAATGTCTCTGTAACATACGTTCCACTTCATATGGCATCATTTTTGAATATTTGAATGTCACGAATGCGTAAAAAACTGGCGATACTACTGATTAGTGTGCACCTTATCGGGAATACCGAGGCGGGTCAGCTGTGTAAATTGCCAGAACTCCTTCAGCATTTCTTTCAGCATCATCACCTGGATCCTTCCCTTGATTTTTTTGAATTTATCGCTATGCACTATGGCGGAGATGACGGAACATCTGCAGATGATGATTTTGATAAGCAATTACCTTGTCACAACTCTGATTGCAATACGATCGCAGTTGTTTATTCTCCAATGGTAAATGAGATTGCGTCACCTGAAATACCTCTCTGGGAAAACAGGATCTACAGCAGTCATTTGCCTGATAATATCCCTTCGAAACATGTCTCATTGCTCCTTCAGCCGCCCCGGCAGGGATGATTTTCCGTTATTTTTTGTTAACTAAACTGTTAATGTAATCTTTTGCAATCTCTGCAGTGGTTACATAATATACGCATTGGCTACTAATTCATTTTAGCAGCAGATGTATAGTGTCTCATGAACCAATGATTTGAAAATCAAAAACAACCTTTATGAAAAACAAATTTCTATATATACTAATCGCTTTGTCGGCAGGAGTAATTGTTTTAAATGCCTGCAGGCATGAGATACTAAACCCGGGAAATGGCAGTGGCGGTGGTGGTGGTACGGGTGGTGGAAACCCTCCGCCAACTTCAAACTGTAATCCTGACTCTGTTTATTTCGTCAACGACATAATGCCGCTTATTTCTTCCAATTGTACAATGAGCGGATGTCATGATAATATTACTCATGCTGACGGGGTAAACCTGACTACCTATACCAAAATCATGAGTTATGTCAGACCCGGTGATGCAGCTAATAGCAAGTTGTATAAGGTAATAATAAAAACAAATGGTGACAGGATGCCTCCTCCGCCGATGCCGGCAATGACCACAGCGCAGAAAGCACTTATTCAGAAATGGATCAACCAGGGAGCCAAAAATAATAGTTGTATAGCCAGTTGTGATACAGCTGTATTCACTTACAGCGGAGCTGTCAAGCCAATTATGGATAATAAATGTGTTGGCTGTCACAATCCGGCAAACCTTGGTGGAAACATTGATGTATCAACGTATAATGCTGTGAGGATAATTTCCCTGAATGGAAAATTATATGGTTCAATTGCTCATCAGACGGGCTACTCACCGATGCCTAAAAATTCAGCTAAGTTATCAGACTGTGAAATTCGCCAGGTACAGAAATGGATCACGGCAGGTTCACAAAATAATTAAAACAAAAAATCAACCATGCGAATAAAATTTTTAATAGTAGCTATATTACTGATATCTGCTCTGTTTATAAGTTCCTGTTATTACGATAAGGAAGATCTTCTATATGGTGGGACTAATAGTGCTCCCTGTACAGATACGACAGGTACTGTATCCTATGTGCAAAAAATAGTTCCTTTACTTCAGCAGTATTGCTACAGTTGTCACACCGGCAGTTTTCCATCTGGTAACCAGTTGATGGGTACTTATGCTTCCGATAAAGCAATGGCGCAAAACGGGAAGTTATATGGAACAATCAATCATTCTGCCGGGTATTCTCCAATGCCCAAAGGAATGGCTAAAATGAGTAATTGCCAGATCATCACCATAAAGAAATGGATAGACAGCGGGATGCTGAATAACTAACCAAAAAGCCACTATTATGAAACGTAAAAAAATCATCCTTTATGTATTTCTTTCACTGCTTGTTATTGCCGGGGCAGTGGGTTTTTACTTTTATAAGGAATATAACCGGACACATAAGGACACGGCAAAACTGAAGCCTGATTATACTGTTACTGCCACAGGTCTGTTGAAGGAGTTTGAAACTAATGAGCAGACCTCTAATAAGAAATACTGGGACAAAGTATTGAGTGTAGAGGGAATGGTAAAAGAAGTTACTAAAGATGACAGAGGTTTTTATGCAGTAATTCTCGGAGATACAGCTGCAATGTCTTCTGTTCGCTGCAGTATTGACAGTGCGCACAGTAATGAGGCCGTTACAGTTAGCAGAGGCCTTACCGTCACTGTTAAAGGAATTTGTTCAGGGTATAATGCAGATGAAATGCTGGGCTCAGATATTATTCTCGTACGCAGTGTGATAGACAAAAAATAATAATTAATAAACACTTAAAATCATGAACATGAAAAACATTTTCCTTCTTGCCGCCACTTTGCTTTTTTTGGCTACAACAGGGTTTACACAGAAATTTTATACCAAAAGCGGGAAAATTGATTTTGACGCAACATCTGCTTCATCCCCAGAGAAAATAGAGGGAGTGAACAGAACAGCAACCTGTGTGGTAGATACCAAAACAGGCGCAATACAATTTGCGGTATTAATGAAAGGCTTTGCGTTTGAAAGGGCTTTAATGGAAGAGCATTTCAATGAGAACTATGTGGAAAGCCACAAATTTCCTAAAGCAGAGTTTAAAGGAACAATTACCAATAATGAAACAGTTAATTATTCAAAGGATGGTACCTATTCTGTAACTGTGAAAGGGAAGCTTACCATGCATGGCGAAACAAAGGATGTGGAAACGCAGGGGAAATTAGTTATCCAGGGAGGAAAGGTAAATGCAAATGCATCATTCAATGTGTTATTGTCTGATTTCAAAATTGCCATACCCGGACTGGTGGCAGATAAAGTCTCTAAAACTGCAAAGATCATAGTGTCCTGTTCACTGGAACCACTTAAAAGCTAAAAATCCAATTAACATTATGAAAAAGCTATCACATTACTGTATAACAGGTTTGTTTCTTTTACTATTCACCATTCATTTGTCCGCCCAGGATGAAGACCTTTTAAAACTGGTGGGCGGACAGGAAAAACCAACCAAGGAAAGAATAAAATATGCATTTAAATCTCCAAGGGTTATTAATAGTCACTCGATGGAGTTTTTAAACCCCGGTACCATGGACTTCAGGATACTCCACCGATTTGGACAACTCGATCAGGGGTACAAAAACTTCTTTGGTCTTGACCAGGCCAGTATGCGTATGGGATTTGATTTTGGGATACTTCAAAACCTGATGGTGGGTGTGGGAAGAAGTACATATAAAAAAGAGCTGGATGCATTTATTAAGTATGCTCCGGTTCGTCAGTCAACAGGCCCCTGGAGTTCACCAGTCACATTTGCACTGGTCTCAGGCATTACTATGGATGGCCTCGAATGGGCTGATCCAAACAGGAAAAATTTTTTTACTTCGAAACTGGCTTATTATTTCCAGGCCATCATCGGCAGAAAATTCAGTGAGGCATTTACCTTACAAGTATCTCCGACAATGGTGCACAAGAACCTGGTGCAATTGCAAACAGATCCTAATAATATTTATGCTATCGGGGTTGGCGGCCGTCTTAAGCTATCGCAGCGTATTGCTTTTACCTGGGATTATTCCCATGTTATTATCGGTATGCCGGACAGCGGCTACTACCACCCCTTATCAGTTGGCTTAGATATTGAAACAGGCGGCCACGTCTTTCAGTTACATTTTTCCAATTCAACAGGCATGAATGAAAGGGCATTTATTACAGAAACAACCGGGCAGTTTGGAAAAGGGGAAGTGCGGTTTGGGTTTAACTTATCAAGAGTGTTTCAGATTAAAAAGAAGAAGCATCAAAAATAAGCATGTTATAATGAACTGATGTTGCGATAATTCTTATTCTTTTTTATGTTTATTTCATTACTCCGGTTAGTTTTGCAAAGTGAAATTAACCGGAGTGATATTTTCGTTTTATTTAATCCTGCTGGCCGCAATACCCTGTTGTGCTGTAGATAATTGCCCCGATGACAAAACGGAGCAAACAGCTGCGCATGAAAAGGGTGATGAAGATTGTGGCAGCTGTTCACCTTTTTTCAGCTGTGAAGGCTGTGCAACAGTATCAACCATTTACTATCCTCTCCTGTTTGAGCTTCCAAAAATTCGGGAGGAAGTAGCTTACTCAGCTTACATTCAATCCGCACTCCCATGGGTTGATTATGATTTCTGGCAACCTCCCAGATTAAGTTAATGACCCAACCCCTAGAAAGGGAGTAATTAACTTTCATAAATCTAAACTTTATTAATGCGTACATTATTAATATGCGTTACAGTATTATTATTTTCTGTTGCTTCATTCGGACAGAATATTCTGAGGATTAAAGTAATTAATGCTGAAACAAATGAGCCATTACCTAATACGTCTATAACCTCGAAAGGAACAGACCCTGGAACTGTTTCTGACAATTCAGGGGAGGCAATCATTCGTTTACCTGGGGGTAAACGAATACTTATACTTTCTCATGTAGGTTATGAGACAAATGCAGTATCAGTGGAAATTCCTTTTAGGGATTCTTTTTTACTGGTAAAGATGCAACCAAAAGAAGAGGAGGAAGAAGAAGTCGTAATTCAATCTACAAGAAGTTCGAGAACCATACGAGATATGCCAACAAGAGTTGAATTTATTGCAGGTGAAGAATTGGATGAAAAGGCTAATATGAAACCGGGAGATATTCGTATGGTATTAACTGAAAGCACTGGAATCACTACTCAGCAAACTTCGGCTACTTCGGCAAATGCTTCTATCCGTATCCAGGGACTGGATGGCCGCTATACACAAATACTGAAGGACGGACTTCCACTTTATGCAGGTTTTAGCAGTGGATTAGGGTTGTTGCAAACTCCTCCGCTCGACCTGAAGCAGTTTGAAGTGATCAAAGGCTCTGCTTCCACTTTGTACGGAGGTGGCGCTATTGCCGGGTTGGTAAACCTGATTTCAAAAACGCCAAAAGAAGAACAGGAGTTAAAGTTTCATTTCGATGTTACTTCTGCAGGTGGTCTGAACAGCAGCGGATTCTATGGGAAAAAATTTGGCAAAACAGGACTAACATTTTTTGCTTCCCGCAATAGTAATTCACCCTATGATCCTGCCGGAATAGGATTAACGGCGATACCAAAGTTTGAACGCTATACTGTAAATCCCAAATTGTTTTTTTATATTACTGATAAGACCGAACTAAACATTGGAGCCAATATTACCACAGAAAAAAGAACCGGAGGTGATATATCTTACATCAAAGAAAATAATCCATCTGGATTTTACGAGTTTAATAACTCAGATCGTTTTAGTACTCAGTTTAGCTTTCAGCATCATTTTGGCAAATGCAGTCATCTTACACTAAAGAATAGTTTTAACCGGTTTCAGCGTTCCCTTACTTTACCAACGTATGGTTTTAGTGGAACACAGAAGGGAACATTTACAGAAGCTACTTATGCATCACATGGCGAAATTTCAGAATGGATCGTGGGGGTGAACCTCGTTACAGATGAATTTAAGGAAATACAACTCACTTCTGCACCCTTGCGTAATTACAATCAGTTGACGGCAGGCGTTTTTGTACAAAACAACTGGAAAGTGAACGAAAAATTTCGATTAGAGACAGGAATAAGGGGAGATGCCGTAAAAGACTATGGATTTGTTTTGTTGCCAAGGATATCTGCTTTATTTAAATTTTCTTCTAAACTTTCTTCCCGTATCGGCGGTGGTTTGGGTTACAAAGCTCCCAATATTTTTACGGAGGAAAGCGAAAGGCAACAATACAAAAATGTATTACCGATTGATATAGATGCTAATAAACTGGAAAAAAGCTATGGGGTGAATGCGGATGTAAACTACAAAACAAGATTGGCAGGCGGGGATGTAAGTTTCAGCATCAATCATCTTTTGTTTTATACCCGTATTACCGATCCGTTGTTGCTGCAACCTGATGGAAGTTATTTTCGATTCAATAACGTAACCGGGCATATTGACAGCAGGGGAATGGAAACAAACATGAAGATCGGCTACAGTGATTTCAAATTATTCCTTGGCTATACTTTTACTATGTCAGAACTGCACCAGGGAAATAGTAAAACGGAAAGCTTCCTGACACCACGCCACCGGCTAAACTCTGTGTTATTATATGAAGTGGAAAATAGATGGAAAGTGGGGTTAGAGGCTTATTTTTTCAGCAAGCAACGCCTCAGCGATGGAAAGACTGGTAAATCCTATTGGATAACCGGTTTTATGGTAGAAAAACTTTGGGATAAGATTTCACTCTATATCAATTTTGAAAACTTTCTTGATGCAAGACAAACGAGGTTTGATAGTATTTATACAGGTACTATAGCCAATCCTGAATTCAGGGATATTTATGCACCGCTGGATGGTTTTGTGATCAATGGGGGCATAAAATTGAGGTTGTGACAAAAAAGAAGACCTTGTTTTACACTGGTCTTCTTTTTTCTTGTTTATTGAAGCTTATTCCTTCCCCCGGTAGTTCATTATGTCTCTGTCAAACAAGTAAAGACCACTGCGGTCATCACCGATCAGCTCCAGTTTGTCATTTAATGTTCTTGCCACTCTTTCTTCTTCTATCTGTTCATTCACATACCATTGCAGGAAATTATGTGTGGCATAATCTTTTTCTGATAAGGAAAGATGCACCAGATCATTGATGCTGTTACTTACTTTCAGTTCATGTTTCAGGTATTCTTCAAATAACTTCTTTATGGATGGAAAAGTGACCATGGGTTGCTCCAATGCAGGTACCATCGCATAACCACCTCTCTCGTTAATAAAACGCACCAGTTTCAGCATATGCTGTCGTTCTTCATCAGATTGCTGGTAGAAGAAATTACTGACTCCCTCTAGCCCTGGTTGTATTTCTGTCCATGAGGCCATGGCCAGGTATGCCTGGGAGGATTCAGCTTCCATTTGAACTTGCTTATTCAGTGCTTCCTGTATTGATTTAGATAACATATAAAAGATTGTATTGCAATTTACTTAAATATTAACTCTGTTACATTCAGCAACAGTATTTTTGTTCAAATAACAAGTATGAATCCTGAATGGTTTAACCAAATAGCCCGCAGCCGCCGCTCTGTTTTTCCTGATCAATTTGAGGCGGGAAAGAAAGTAGATGACATTATTATCAAAGAAATTATTACTAATGCAACCTGGGCGCCAAACCATGGTAAAGCAGAACCCTGGCAGTTCACTATATTTAGCGGGGAAGGGTTGAAAAAACTAGCTGCTTTTCAGAGTGAATTGTATAAAGAATTAGCCGGGGAAAATTTTAAAGAACTTACTTATACAAAACTTCAGCAAAATCCCCTAAAGGCATCACATATTGTTGCTATAGGAATGAAAAGAACTGCCACTAAAAATATTCCTGAGATTGAGGATATAGAAGCAGTGGCTTGTGCAGTACAGAATATGTATTTATCTGTTACGGCTTATGGCCTAGGCGGATACTGGACAACCGGCGGTATTACTTACAAAGAAGAGGCAAAGTCTTATTTTGGTTTAGGTGAATTGGATAAGCTGCTAGGTTTTTTTTATATTGGTCACATCGCAATACCTTCGAAAGGTGCAACAAGATTGCCACTGGAAGAAAAAGTAAACTGGATAAATGAGTAGAATGTCAAAACAACCTATAACCCCTGCTTACTATATCTATTATCCTGTAAAAGTTGCCAAAAGCAAAATTGCCGGGAAAGGCGCTTATGCTTTACAACATATTCCTGCTCGAAAAAAAATTGGAGATCTGGGAGGTGTTATTATCACCATGAAGGAAGCCATGAAACTTATCAGGAATTTAGAAGTTATCAATATGGTTGAACTGGATGATGACCTGGCCCTGAATGCATCTGCAAATCCCAATGATATGCGTTTTATCAATCATTCCTGCGATCCTAATACGTTTATGCGGGTAATGAAGAAAAGGGTAGAATTTTATGCGTTAAAAAGAATCAAGAAGGGAGAAGAACTGAGTTGCGACTATGGTGAGACACATCATGAAGGGACCCTTCCCTGTAAATGCGGAGCCAAAAATTGCCGGGGATTTATCTGATTACTGAACTGGGATAAATCAGCTGATAAGAAGCTTATAATCCGTTTATTTGCCGTTATTATCAGAATATGAAAAAACTGTTTGTTATTCTTCTATTTTCCGGCCTCGTTGTTTTCTCCCTGTCATTTTCCAAAAAAAACCTGCGAGATATTTATTCAGGTCCTGTTTCCGATTGGCCCGCACCTTTTGTCGATGAAGGAGTAAATTGGAATGAACTGGGAGTTTTACCGGAAAGTCCGGTTGAAAAACAAAGAGATTCCCTGAAACATGTTATTGAACTGGGAAAAACATTATTCTTTGATACCAGGCTTAGTGGTTCGGGGAAAATCTCCTGTGCTACCTGTCATCAGCCAGCATTGAACTGGGCAGATGGAAAAGAGAAATCTATCGGTCACGAAGGGGCGATCAATAAACGAAACTCCCCGACAATTCAGAACAGTTGGTTTTACAAACGGTTATTCTGGGATGGCCGTTCCTCAGACCTGCAGGATCAGGCATTTGCTCCGATAAATAGTGAAACAGAAATGCACAGTGAAATGCCAGATGTGATGCGAAAACTAAGAAAAGTGAATAGCTATAAGGAGTTATTTAAAAAAGCTTTCGGTGATGAGCAAATTGACCCCGACAGGTTGACAGAAGCTATTGCGGTTTTTGAAAAAACAATTGTGAGTCGTAAAAGCAGGTTTGATGACTTTTTAGAAGGTAATAAACAGGCCTTAACAAACAGTGAACTACGTGGGTTACATTTATTCAGGACAAAGGCCAAATGTATGAATTGCCATAGTGGGCCTTTATTTACCGACAACCAGTTTCATAACAGTGGATTTTCAGGCAATGATGATGGTTATTATAAGGTGACACACAAGGAAGAGGACATGGGCAAATTCAAAACTCCTTCGTTAAGAGATGTGATGAAGACAGGCCCATGGATGCATGATGGCTTGCAAAAAGATATGCCTTCAATTATAGAGAAATTCAACAAAGCAGATTTGCCAGCCGGAAAGGATAAACTGATTCAGCCTCTTGGACTTACAAAAAGAGAAAAAAGCGACTTACTGGCTTTTCTTCATGCCATTTCTGCGGAACCGCTGGAGTTTCAGAAACCGGACTTACTGGAATAAGCAACTTTTTCGGCTGAAAAGCTATCTTTGCTATCAAAAAATAAATAAATCAAAAAAAGATAAGTATGAAAAAATTGGTCTTTACACTTGTAATTGCAGGTCTTGGCTTTATCGCTGATGCACAACCTCCTGCCGGTGATGCGAAACCCGGAGAATGGTATGGCGAAAAAGTTTCTACAGAAGGTGCAGTGGATCTTAATGATGTGGTTAAAAAATTGAACGGGGGATCTATGTTTCCCGAAGTAAAAATAAAAGCAAAGATCACAGAAGTATGCCCCAAAAAAGGTTGCTGGCTGAAACTTGAGCTGGAGAACGGAGAAACTGCAATGGTGAAGATGAAAGACTATGGTTTTTTCCTGCCCCTGGCTGCAAAAGGAAAAACAGTCATAATTGATGGGGAAGTAAACTTAAAAACCACTTCTGTTGCCGAGCTGAAGCACTATGCTGAAGATGCCAAAAAAACAAAAGAGGAGATCGATGCCATAAAAGAGCCAAAGAAAGAGGTTAAGGTAATGGCAAAAGGAATTGTGGTAGTGGAATAAAATAGTTTTAATAGCAACTTATCAGCCATTCAATTATGAATGGCTTTTTTATTGTCACACTTTAGTCAGTTTCCACTTTGCGTAAATGCTAATTCCTGATTCGGCATTTTTATCTTTTACATCTGCCACACATTTGCGCATCAATTCATGTATGACATTCATCAACCAAACAGCTGATTCATTAGCGAACTGCTGTCATTTGTTTGTCAAAGAATTGAAAAGTAATTTTTCCTGACAATTACATGATGAATAACGATTGCTGCTGAAAGACATTTGCACCCGCAAACAAAGATTATGAGGAAGATATATACACTGCTTAGCATTTTAATTACGGCGAATGCCGTAGTAGCACAGATTTCTCCAACAGAAGATACCATAGAAAGCAAAGAGTTGGATAATGTGGTAGTAACCGGCCAATACAAGCCGCAATCCGCAAAGAACTCCGTGTACCAGGTTCGCACTATTACTGCTGAAAGAATACAGAAACAAGGTGCCGTAAACCTGCAGACAGTTTTGAACAATGAATTGAACATTCGTTTTTCACAGGATTTAGCTACCGGCGGTTCAGATATTACCATGATGGGTATGCGGGGCCAAAATGTAAAAATATTGGTAGATGGTTTGCCCATGGTGGGCCGGCAGGGAACATCGAATGAAATAAACATCAACCAGATTGATATTAACTCTATCGAACGTATTGAAATTGTAGAAGGCCCGATGAGTGTGGTGTATGGCGCCGATGCGCTGGCAGGAGTTATTAATATTATTACAAAAAAAAATAAAACGGCTGCGTACTCTGTTACCGCAAGATTGCATGAGGAAACAGTGGGAAAGGAATACAGTTTCTTCAATGAAGGTATCCATAACCAGTATATTGGTTTTACAGCCAAACATAAAAATTGGGAATTTGGTGGAGCCTTCGGTCACAATTATTTTGGCGGATGGAGAGATACAGCCATCGGAAGAGAATTAGTGTGGCATAAGAAAGACCAGTTGCTGTCAAATGGTTTCATCGGCTATAGCAAAAACAAATTCAGCATTCGCTACCGCCTCGATGGGTTGGACGAAATCATCACCAATCCTGGCAACTATTTATTGTATCAACAGGCAAGTGGCGATACGCTGGCGCAGGACCAGGAATACCTGACCAACCGGCTGATGCACCAGTTGCAATCTTCTTATTTTGTAAACGGCAAACTAAATTTTCAATTACAAAGTTCTTATACTGATTATAGCAGGCAGGTATTCTCTACTACGGTTAGCCAGAAGACGGGTAAAACAAGTTTAGATATGGGTACCGGTCGTCAGTCCATTGTTGACTTTACGGGGTTTACATTCCGGGCATTGGCGAATTATAAAATTTCAAAACTCATTTCTTTACAACCGGGCGTTGATATCAACCTCGACAGGGGCGAAGGCGAAAGGTTGAAAAGCGGCAACAATGCTGTAGATGATTATGCATTCTTTGTTACTTCGGAAATTACACCATCAGAAAAAGTAAATATCCGCCCTGGGCTGCGCATTATTAAAAACTCTGTGTATGATGCGCCGCCGGTAATCCCTTCATTGAACACAAAATTTGTTCTTACAAAAAATCTGGATTTTAGGTTAGCGTATGCAAGAGGTTTCCGTTCCCCATCATTAAGAGAATTGTATTTTAATTTCTTTGATGCCAACCACCAGATAATTGGCAACCCCGATTTAAAGGCTGAGACATCCCACAGTTTTACCGGTTCATTTACCTGGAAAAAAGTTTCTCCAAAAGAGGTGGTGTACACAACAGTGCTGGGTGGCTTTTATAACTCAGTAAAAAACCTGATTGACTATGCTATATCAGCATCTAACCCCAATGTATTTGAATTGACAAATGTATCTGACAGCAGAACGGCAGGGGTAAACTTGAGTACAATTGCCAAATACAAGCAATGGAACATCAGCGTTGGCGCCTCTTACACCGGTTTTTATAATGATTACTCGGAAACAGATGATGCGTTGCCATTATTACAATGGTCTGCAGAAGCTAATTCATCATTAGGTTATTCATTTACCAAGGCTGGTCTGGATGTAAACCTGTTTTACAAATTCACCGGTAAACGTCCTTTCTACACTACCAATAGTAACCAGCAGGTAGTGCAGGCTGAGCAAAAAGGGTTTCATATGGCCGATTTGACAGTTAATAAAAAAGCATTTAAGTATTTATCCTTCAATGCTGGTATCCGTAACCTCTTTGATGTGGACCGCATCAACAGTTCAGTAGTAAGTGGTGGCGTACATGCATCCAACGGTGTAAGAAATATAGCCAACGGCCGCTCCTTCTTTGCAGGGGTAACCTTTAATTGGAACAAAAAATAATACTCACTATAAAATAGAAATAACATGTTTATGAAGAATGTATTCAGGATGGTGCTGGTAGTAGCAGCAACAGGTATCGTATTTGCATCTTGCCGTAAAAGAGACGCAGTTCTGCCCGACAACTATGTAGTGTTCGAAACATCCTCTCAGGGAATTACTGCCACTGAAAGTTCAGTAACAGTAAAATTAAAACTAACGGGCGGTGTAAGCGCCGATATACCAGTTGTATTGAACCTTACAGAACAAGGCGTTGTGTATGGTACAGATTACACTACCACACCGGCGGCAGTAGCTGGTAAAGTAACCCTTACCGTTCCTTCCGGTAACAACGAAGCTTCGTTTACTATTAATAAAGTGGCCGGCGTGTTGTATGACGGAGACGAAAAAATTATAGCTGATATTTTCAGTTCAGGAAACCCGGTACTGATTGGCACTATCAAACAATTTACACTCAGCTTTGGTGAGTTGGTAGCTTCCGCAGCTTCCATGACGGTAAATGGAGGAGGCGCCACCTATCCTAATAAAGTGTTTATTGACCTCAGCGCCAACCGTCAGACAGGCGTGCAGCGCACCACTTGGGATTTGGGTTTTTATACGGGCAGCGAGTACCGGGTAACCTTAAACTCATCGCTGAATATGATGGCAAAGCAAATGAATAAAAATGATTTGAATACAGTTTCGGCTGCTGATACCGTCGGGTTCGCTGCAGATGTTACCTTTAGCCAGACAGCACCTACCACTGCTTCGCTTGCTTATATTGATTACCCCAATGGCGATTTAACCCGGACTGCGGTTGCTGAGGTTTCAGCCACTGCAACGGATAATAAGGTATACATCGTAAACAGGGGCAATGGTATTGGTACAGGCGCAGCCAACCGTGGCTGGAAAAAAATCCGCATTATCCGCAATGCAGGCGGCGGTTACACTTTACAACATGCAGATATTGCCGCTACTTCATTCACTTCTGTTGATATTGCAAAAGAAGATGCCACCTACTTCAAATATGTTTCCTTTGAAACCGGTTCAGCTTCAGTGGAGCCGCAAAAAAAGAAATGGGATTTGGCCTGGACCTACTTTGCCAATGCCACCAATTTTGGCGGCGGCGAAGTGCCATATATGTTCCAGGATATTATTTTGATGAACCGGAATGTGCAGGTGGCAAAAGTGCTGGTGGCCACAAAGCCATTTGATGATTTTGCCGAAGCGGACATTGCAGCACAAACCTTCTTAACAACACAAAACGCCATAGCCTCTGACTGGCGCAGTGGCGGCGGCCCTTCATCTGCACCGGCAGTGAGAACAGACCGTTATTACATTATTAAGGACGGTGATAATAATTACTATAAAGTACGTTTCACTGCCTTAACGCAAAATGGTGAAAGGGGCTATCCGGCTTTTGAATCAGTGCTGGTGAAGAAAGGCTAAGATCAATCACCCATCTTTTAAATAACCACCTCCCTTGAGGTGGTTTTTCCTTTTTGCGAAACCCCATTTTACGGATATGGTAAGCCATCCTCCGGCATTAAATGTTCCTTTGTCACCTAATTGTAAATAAAACTGCTATGTTTAATACCAACAGCAAGAAATTCTCTTCATTTTTTACCGCTATCCTCTTCATTTTTTTACTTTCCTCCTGTGGAAGTGCTGACAAAACAGCTAAACAAACCAGCACTAAAAAGAAAGTAGGCGTACTGCTGGTAAACCACGGTTCCCGTTCCGAAGCCTGGAGAAACGGTCTGCTTGACCTTGAAAAAAAGGTAAGAGATTCCATATTGAAAGATGAGAACATCAAGGACGTAAAAACGGCGTTTATGGAATACACCGAACCCTCCATTGCCACCCGTCTGAAAGAATTTGATAAAGAAAATTACTCCGATGTAATACTGGTGCCGGTTTTTCTAACCGTAAGCTCCCACTCCTTCGATGATATTCCGACACTGATCGGGCAAAAAAATGACCCAAAATCAATCGAACTCTTTAAGATTGAAAAAATGGAACGTTACACCCCCACGGCAAAAGTGCATATTGCACCGCTGCTTGATTTCACGGACCTGTTGAAAAAGAACATTCTCAGCCGGGTGAGGTCGCTTTCTAAAGAACCGCAAAACGAAGGCCTCACTCTTATTGCCTATGGCGATAAAACCTATAATGGGGAATGGAGCCAATTGATGCAAAATGCAGCTGAATATGTAAAAGAACACACCGGCATCAGTGACTACAGTTACGGATGGTGCGGCCATGTGGCGCATTATAACCCTGACTCAACCACTGTGGCCATCCAACAGGTTCTGCAAAAAAAGAAATCAGCTATTGTTGTTCCGGTGCTGGTGGCTTTTGATGAAATGTTCCAGGTTAAGATCATTGGCGGTGGTATTGAAAAAGTGCCTGGCGCTAAAGAAAAAGTGCTTTATAAGCCTGACGCCATCCTGCCCGATAAAGGAGTAGAAGAATGGGTGATCAACACTTCAAGAGATATAAGCAATCGCCTTTTTGCTCCGACTGCAAAAGCAAACTAATGGCAGCAGGCTGGAAAGTTAAACTTCACCGGTGGTCTGTTGCCTGGCACAGGGATCTTGGCTATTTTTTTTCATCGCTGATAATTATTTACAGCATTTCAGGCCTTGCATTAAATCATGTCAACGACTGGAACCCCGATTTCATTATCCATAAAGAAACAGTTACACTTCCGAAAACCTATAGCCGCAGCGAGGTAGATAATAAACTTGTGGCTGAGTTCGGTAAACTGGTCAAGGAAGAAAGTTTTAAGCTCTATGATTTTCCCACCAATAACCAGGTGAAGATATATTACGACAATGCCACCCTGCACATTAACCTGGATAACAAAACCGGCGAATACGAAAAACTGACCAAGCGGCATATCTTTTACGAATCAAACGTTTTACATCGCAATAGCCTGAAAGGCTGGAAATGGATATCGGATATTTTTGCCATCATGCTCATTATCATCAGCGTTACCGGCCTTTATATTCTTAAAGGCAAATACGGATTTAGAAGAAGGGGCCTCTGGATCATGCTGGCGGGTTTGCTGCTGCCAGTTGCTGCTATCATTTTGTTTTATTATTTAAGCAGCTAAGAGGCTTTTTTACCAATCAAAAGGGCTTCAAATCTCTCTTAAAAGGGCCTCCAAAACCCTCTTATTATTTCGTACCTTCGCCACCATTTTAGAATGGCTATGAGTGCTAAATACAGAGAATTTACCGGCTTGAACCTGCCCGCTTTTGAAGCAGAAGTATTGGCTCAATGGACTGAAAAACAGGCTTTTGAAAAAAGTGTATCCCTGCGGGAAGGGGCGACACCGTTTGTATTTTATGAAGGTCCGCCCAGTGCCAATGGTATGCCCGGTATCCACCATGTTATTTCAAGAACACTGAAAGACCTGGTTTGCCGCTATAAGACCATGAAGGGGTTCCAGGTAAAAAGAAAAGGAGGCTGGGATACACATGGTTTGCCTATTGAATTAGGGGTAGAGAAAGAACTGGGCATTACGAAAGAAGATATTGGAAAAAAAATATCTGTAGAAGACTATAACAAGAAATGCCGCGAAGCGGTGTTACGTTACAAAGATAAGTGGGATGAGATCACTAAGAAGATGGGTTATTGGGTTGATTTGAATGATCCATACATCACTTTCAAGAATGAATACATTGAAACTCTGTGGTGGTTACTGAGTGAGTTGTATAAAAAAGGGTTGCTCTATGAAAGTGTAAGCATACAACCATACTCACCTGCTGCGGGTACGGGATTGAGTTCACATGAACTGAACCAGCCCGGAACATATAAGGATGTGAAGGATACGAGTGCGGTCGCCATGTTCCGTGCGGTACAAGATGATAAAAGTAAATTCCTGCACGATGCTGTTCATGGTGCTGAGGTTTTCTTTATGGCGTGGACGACTACTCCATGGACACTGCCTTCTAACTTAGGATTGACAGTTGGTGCCAATATCGATTATGTATTGGTGAAAACATTTAATCCCTATACACATTTGCCAATTAATGTGGTACTGGCAAAAGCATTACTTGGAAAATATTTCAAAGAGGAAGGAAAGGATGGCGACTTTGACAGCTACAACGAAAAAGTAAAATTGTTGCCCTGGTCCGTAATAGCTGAATTCAAGGGATCACAAATCGAAGGCTGCGAATACGAGCAGCTGCTTCCTTACGAAGCCAATTCTTTAAAAGTTATTGAAGAACTTACACCGGGTGCAAAACCATTCCGTGTACTGGTTGACAGTTTTGTAACTACTGAAGATGGTACCGGTATCGTTCATACCGCACCAGCCTTTGGTGCAGATGACTATAAAGTCGGTAAGAAATACAATATTGGCATACTGACGATGGTGGATCGGGAAGGGAAGTTTGTAGATGGCCTTGGCGAGTTCAGCAACCGCTATGTAAAGAATTATAAAGATGAAAAGGATTATGTTGACGTGAATGTTGACATATCGGTAAAACTGAAAAAAGAGAACAGGGCATTTAAAGTAGAGAAATACGAACACAGTTACCCGCATTGCTGGAGAACAGATAAACCTGTTTTGTACTACCCGCTGGACGCATGGTTTATTAAAACAACTGCTATCAAGGATAGAATGGTTGAGTTGAATAAGACCATCAATTGGAAACCTAAATCAACCGGCGAAGGTCGTTTTGGCAACTGGCTTGAAAATATGGTAGACTGGAACCTGAGCCGCTCAAGATATTGGGGAACTCCATTACCAGTCTGGAGAACTGAGGATGGTGAAGAGGAAATCTGTATTGGTTCTATTGAAGAATTGAATAGAGGAATTAAAAGGGCCAGTGAAATATTAGGAGGGGATGTAAATAAGAATTACCTGCATGAAGGCATTCTTGATTTGCACAAGCCCTACGTAGATGATATCATATTGGTGAGTAAATCAGGCAAACCGATGAAACGGGTACCCGACCTGATCGATGTATGGTTTGACAGCGGCGCCATGCCTTATGCTCAATGGCATTTTCCGTTTGAGAATAAAGAAACATTCAAACAAAGTTTTCCGGCTGATTTTATTGCTGAAGGGGTAGACCAGACAAGAGGCTGGTTCTATACCTTACATGCTATTGCCTGTTTGGTATTTGATTCTGTGGCTTACAAAACTGTTGTGAGCAATGGCCTTGTATTGGATAAGAATGGTAATAAGATGAGTAAACGCCTCGGCAATGTGGTTGATCCATTCAAGACCATTGAAACCTATGGAGCAGATGCTACAAGATGGTATCTCATCACTAACGCTTCACCCTGGGATAATCTGAAATTTGATATAGAGGGCATAAAAGAAGTACAACGAAAGTTCTTTGGCACACTCTATAATACATACCAGTTTTTTGCGCTTTATTCCAATGTAGACGGGTTTGCTTTTAAAGAAGCATATATACCGTTGAACGAAAGACCAGAGATCGATCGTTGGATACTTTCTTCTTTGAATACTGTGGTGAAGAAAGTAAATGAATATATGGATGATTACGAGCCTACACAGGCAGGTCGTGTAATTGAAGATTTTGTAGATGAGCATTTAAGTAACTGGTATGTTCGTCTCTGCCGCCGTCGGTTCTGGAAAGGGGAATACGAGCAGGATAAGATATGTGCTTACCAGACATTATATGAGTGCCTGGAAACACTAACCAGGTTAATTGCACCAATTTCTCCTTTCTTTAGTGATGCTGTATTCCAGAACCTGGATGCAGTAACCGGTCGCTTCAATGCTGTGTCGGTACACCATGTTGATTTTCCTGTGGCAAATGAAGCGGTGATAGATGAATTACTTGAAGAAAGGATGCAGTTGGCACAGGATGCTTCTTCTTTGGTGTTGTCACTTCGCAAAAAAGTGAATATTAAAGTCCGCCAACCCCTGCAAAAAGTATTAATCCCAGTTTTGAGCACTTCGATGAAAGAACAATTGCAGAAAGTGGAGGACCTGGTCAAAGCAGAAGTGAATGTAAAAGAGATAGAATACCTGAGCCCGGATAATACATTTATCAGTAAAAAGATCAAGCCCAATTTTGTGGCTTTGGGCAAAAAACTGGGACCTAAAATGAAGGCCGTATCTGCCGCTTTAGCCCAATTCACCCAGGAAGATATTGCACTGTTAGAAAAAGAAGGCCAATATAATTTGTCAGTTGATGGCGAACCTGTAATATTACAAATCGCTGAAGTTGAGATAAGCAGTGAAGATATCCCGGGCTGGACTGTGGCAAATAAAGGTAGTTTGACGGTGGCATTAGATGTAACAGTAACCCCGGAACTGGAGGCAGAAGGAAATGCCAGGGAGTTTGTAAACCGGGTACAGAAAATAAGGAAAGACAAAGGATTTGACCTGACAGACCGTGTGGAAATCAAAGTACTGGCCCCCGGTGGATTAAAAGATTCGTTGGCTCAGTTTAAAACCTATATTTGCGCCGAAATTCTGGCAGATAAGCTGGAGTTTGTACCTGAAATTCAGGATGGAATTGAATTAGATATTAACGATGTATTGCTAAATGTGATTGTTTCAAAAAAAGGGTAAATTATGGCTACTAAAAAGAAACAGGCCCCAAAGAAGGCCGCCAAACCCGCAAAAAAAGCTGTTGCTAAAAAACCAGCAGCAAAGAAAACTGTGAAAAAATCTGCACCCAAACCAGCCCCTAAAAAGGTGGCAAAAGCAGCCCCTAAAAAAGCTGCAAAACCTGTAGCAAAAAAACCGGCTCCGAAACTTCCAGTCAAGCCTGCCCGTCCGGCAGGCGGGCCAGTGGCAAAACATGCCCCTGCACCCAAACAAGAAGTTCCGGCTCCTAAGCCCGTTGTCAAAAAGCCGGGGAGTGTTGATCCCAAATCTTTGGTGTCAATAAAACAAAAAGTGCAACCCGTTATTAAAAAAGAACCGCCCAAGCCATCAAAAGTGGTTATCCCAAAAACAAGTACAAAAAGCTCGGTAAAATATGAACCCGAGTTTACTAAATCCGTATTAGACATAACTATGCAACAACATTCCGGACCAACAATGAGGTATTCTGATGCTGACCTTGCAGAATTCAGGGAGATCATTCAGCGTAAGCTTGATGCTGCCAAAAAAGAACTGGCCTATTTACAAGGACTAATCACCCGTAAAGATGAAGGAGGTGATATGGACGAGGCTCGTTATATGACAATGGAAGATGGTAGTGTAAGTATGGAAAGAGAGCAGCTCAGCCAAATGGCCAGTCGCCAGATCACATTTATCGATCATCTTGAAAAGGCAATGATGCGAATTGAAAATAAAACATATGGTATTTGTCGTGTTACCGGTAAGCTGATTGATAAAGCCCGTTTGCGTGCTGTACCGCATGCCACATTGAGTATTGAGGCAAAACAGATGATGAGTAAATAGATTTCAAAAACTAACGATAAGCAAAGACCCCGGCTTGCCGGGGTCTTTTTATTTATTTCAATACAGAAAAAATTTATTTTTTCCCTCTCAAAAATACCTGGAAGCCGACACCAATGGTAAAGCCATGGTTGGTGAATTTAGTAGTGGTTTCATTTTCACCAGTAGAAGGGTTATTGTCGTTACTGCTGAGATAATATCGTGTTGTTTTATTGAAAGTGTTTTTATTATAGGAGAAATTATATCCTATATAAAAATCTAAACCTGCATTTTCGCCAACCATTTTGGTCAATCCGCCGGTCAATGTAGTATTAACAAATACCCCGCCTGACGAACTTCCTGAGTATGTATACTTATGTAACGGGGAACCGGCAGCATAATAAAAAAAACCCTCTGTTTTAAGGTTGCTTAACCCTCCGTTTATACTGGCTTGCGCAAAAGGCAGCAAAGAACTACTGCCCGGAAAGTAATTTCTTACAAAACCACCGGCACCAATATTAAAACCATTTGATTCATCACTTTGGTAAGTGCTTCCGTTTTGTTCGTAAGTGGTTTTCTGGCCATTTGGATTAATATTCAGTGTTGCACCGATGACAGTATTATCTGAAACAAACCAGCCATAAGAGGGATTAACAGTTACCCCATAGCTGGTGATTTTTGAAGTATTGGTGCCAATATTTGCAACACTGATGTCGGAATTGCCGGAGTTGAAAAATATAGTACCAACAGATGTACCGATCATTTTGTCGCCTTGTTTAAATTGCCCATCAGCATGGGTAACCGATAAAAAAAGGGTAGCTAAAAAAAATATCCTGCGTCGCATAATAAAGTATTGGTTAGGCAACAAATATAGGTGTTCGGGTAAACCGGCGCCTCGAATTTTTTGTAAAACCGGAGCTGTTTTGGAATTTTTTCCTTTACCTTTAAAATGTCTTGGTAAAGAGGAAAATTCCTTTTACTTTTAAAACCAAAACTAATTAACAGCCAAATCAAACTTTATGAGAAAGTTCAGACTACTCTCGCTATTATTTTTAGCCATTACATTTATAGCCGTTAGTTGTACAAAGGAAGGTCCTGAAGGTCCTGCTGGTGCTACTGGTCCTCAGGGTCCAACTGGCGCTACCGGAGGTGCTGGTGCAACCGGCCCGACTGGTCCTGCTGGTCCTCAAGGCCCAACTGGCCCTGTTGGTCCTCAAGGCCCTGCTGGTACAGCCAATGTTATTTATTCTGCATGGATATCCGATGCTTCATCTGCAAACTGGGCAGATACAGCAATGACTTTGTACGGAACTGTTGTTCGCAGACGTAATGTAGCTGCACCCGGCATTACCCAGGCTATTTTAGACCAGGGTGTAGTTTTGGCTTATGCAAGAGGTACTGTTATTGGCGCTAACAATGCACCTGTTCCTCTTCCTTTCAGTTTTTTCTTTAGTCCTTCTACTTTACAGGTAGGGCATCTACCTGCACTCGGAAGAATTATATTTTACATAAGTAATTTATCTACCGGTGTTGCTCCGAATACATTCTGGGGCGGTGATTTCAGATATGTAATTATTCCGGGCGGTGTAGCTGGCGGACGTTCTGCAGGTATAGGCGGTACAAATTATACAGCCAGTGATTTCAGGAATATGTCCTATGAGCAAATCTGCCAGGTATTCAACCTCCCTGCTGACGGACAAGGCTGGAAATAAATCATCATCTTAGAAATATTATGAGCCGGTGTTTGCAGAAACAAACACCGGCTTTTCTTTTACAGTAAATTGCTGGACCAAAATCATTGCAATGAAAAGCTTATTATCTTTTTTTTCAGTAGTGTTATTTGCCATTACTATTCAGGCGCAATCCCGTATTATTTCTGGACCAATGCTTGGCCCCGTGGAATTAAGAGATGCAAAAGTGTGGGTTGAGGTTTCTCCAGAAGTAAGGACGGTTTCACTGCAATACAATAAAAAGGGAGAGGCAAAAAGTAAAACGATTGTTTATAAAGGAGAATTGGGAAAGGAGTTTAACCCTCTTCAATTTACGATAGGCGGATTAGATTTTAATACAACTTACCAATACAAAATATGGCTGAATGGAAAAGCTACTACTGCTGGCGGTGAGTTCACCACCAAAGATCTCTGGCAATGGCGCAAACCCGCCCCCGATTTTAGTTTTTTGACCGGCTCTTGCTCGTACTTTAATGAACCGGTTTTTGATCGCCCCGGTAAGCCATATGGTGGGGATTCGTCTATTTTTGAAACCATGGCCAAAGAAAAATCATCTTTTATGCTTTGGTTGGGAGATGCCTGGTATACCCGGGAGGTGGATTATTACAGCGAATGGGGATTATGGTACCGGGCCAGTAAGGACAGGGCTATACCGGTGTTGCAAAATTTTCTAAAATCAATGCCACAACTGGCAACCTGGGATGATCATGATTATGGCCCCAATGATATCGGTAAGAACTATATACTTAAAGAAACCAGCCGGAAAGTATTCAATAGTTATTTCTGCAATCCCTCTTCCGGTGAAAATGGGCAAGGTATATATACCATGACTTCATGGGGTGATGCAGATATATTTCTGACGGATGACCGCTGGTGGAGGAGTGCTGACAGAATGAAAGACAGCATTGATGGAAAGCCTAACCCGGAGAAAAGGATGCTGGGTAAACAACAAATGGAATGGCTTAAAAATTCATTGCTTTACAGTAATGCTACTTTTAAGATAATAACAGTAGGTAGCCAGGTATTGAATCCTGTTTCCCCTTTTGATAAATGGAAAGATTTTCCGGTTGAGTACCAGGAATTGATGGATTTTATAAAAGAATATAAGATAAATGGTGTGTTGTTTCTTACCGGCGACAGGCATCATAGCGAGATCATAAAGGTAGAAAGGCCCGGCACTTATCCATTGTATGATATTACGGTGTCTCCGCTTACCTCAGGCACTCACACATTTGGGACAGCCGAAAAAAATAACCCCTACCGGGTCTTTGGATTAGATGAAAAACAGAACTACGGTAAATTATCTTTCAGCGGAGCAAGAGGGAACAGGAAACTGACTGTAGAATTTATTGGTGTGAAAGGAGAGAAACTAGGGGAATGGAGTATTTCTGAAAAGGAATTGAAAACTCCATAATACATTTGCCGCATGATCATTTATTTTGGATACGAGAAAAATCAGGTTATCCAGGCACTGCGTTACCATTTTATAAGCCGGCCGGAGATACGTATCATGCTTATATTGGTAAATGTATTTGCATTGGCCTCAATCACCTTATATGCCCTTGGTAAAATAACCCCTATGGCCTTCTTTACAGGCTCATTTCTATGGATAGTGTTAATGATTAGTTTTTGGTTTATCCTTCCATTCATGGTCTATCGGAGAGCCGTTACATTCAAGCATGAATTCAGCATGGATTTTCGTGAAGATGGATTTACCCTGGCACATGAGCGGGGTTCCAAATCATGGGCATGGTCATCGTTGAAGAATTTTGTGGAAAGCCCTCATTTTTTCCATTTGTATTTCGATAGCCGTTCTTTTTTACTTGTTCCAAAAAACGGATGTAAAGACAGCGATGAAATACTTGCATTAAGAAACCTCATAAAAGGGAAAGTAAAGAAAGGATAATGCTGTTTGTGACATCTTTTTGGCTGAATGGTTACAGTTTTTTCTCCATCACATAATGCGGGATGGTTACTTCAGTAAATTCGTCGCCTGCCACTTTGTAGCCCATCTTTTCATAAAAGCCAATTGCATTTTTGCGGGCATGCATGGAAAGTATTTTGTATCCCCTGTCTCTGGCAATATTTTCAGCAAAATTCATCAGGGCCCTTCCAATACCTTTTCCCTGCAGGTCGTTTAACACGGCCATTTGCCGCAGACGTACAATCTGTGGATTTTCTTCCACCAGCATACAGCAACCGAGAATGGTATCATCTTCAAAGGCGCCAATCAGCATATTATCTTTTTCGTCTTCCAGTTCCTGTGAAGTAAAACCGAGGCCAAGAGGCTTTCGCAAAATATCATCCCGAAGCTTTATCATCTTCTGATATTCCGGCGTACCATGATCAATAATCTTCAGGGCCATAACTAAGTGATTAATGAGGGGGAACTTCAAAATACAAATATCTTACAATACTACCAACCGTTTATTGGTATTAAATAACTGGTTCAGGAGTTATTTTGGAGTTACTACATCTTCGTTTTCAGATATTTGGCCCAAAATGGGAAAAATATGTCTTTCCGATGCTTATTTATTCAAAAAGTATATTTTTGCACCCAATAAACAAAACTTTAAGAACATGTCAGACATTGCATCAAGAGTTAAAAAGATCATCGTTGACAAACTGGGCGTTGACGAAGCAGAAGTAACAAACGAAGCTTCTTTTACCAATGACCTGGGTGCCGATTCTTTAGACACAGTTGAACTCATCATGGAATTTGAAAAGGAATTCAATATTTCTATTCCTGATGAACAAGCCGAAACTATTACTACTGTAGGTCAGGCTGTAACTTACCTGGAAGAGCATGCCAAGTAAAGTATAAGTTGCCTGCC
>JAKQEA010000082.1 GCA_029558715.1 Bacteroidota bacterium
GTGTACTGTTACCCGCAATTCCGGTGAGGGTAAATTCTCCCTGCGCATTTGTTTGCACTACAAGAGCAGTACCTTTTACTGTAACAGAAACACCGGCTATCGGTGCGCCGTCTTTTTTATCTGTCACTTTACCAGAGACATCCTTTTGTGCAAGCAGCAAAGAATATCCTGCCATTAATAACAAGACCGTAAGTAGCAACTTTTTCATAATTAAACTTTTTTCTGAATTATCAGGTTTATTCCTTTGTTCATGACAAAGCAGCAACCCGATCTGCTACAAGAGAATCCGTATTTATCACCGAAACATGATTTGTCCTGACCGAAACATGATTTATAGAGTCGGGGAAAAAGCAGATGTGCAATTAGTAGTTCATCTCACCAGTATGAAGTGAATCACTGCATATACAATACTTGTGGCGTTGCCAGACGAAGCATGACATACAAACAATTGTTTTTCGTTTTTATTTATACTTACCGAAACATCCGGGTTACGGGTTCATGATAGTTTATTACCGTTTGTACTTCATTTAGTCCGTGAAAAGAAAAAAGATATTTTTTAACAGCGATCATGATAATACTACTGTCTATTTTGCATTAGATTAATAGACAGAAAAAATCCCGTGTCCTAAAAAACCTTATCAATCTAAGACCCGCTGCCATGATCAAAGACATTTATCTCAGAATCATTTTTATTCCACTGTTAGGAATAATGCTACCGCTGCTATCCGGTATTATTACCTATTCTTACTACTCAACCGGGGAGTTGATCATTGCCAATGTGTTTTTCATTCTTACCTCGTTCATAATCTGGAGAGGAAGTAACTGGATACATACCAGCATCAGGCCATTGTACGTTTCTGTTCCCGCTTCCTTTTTAAAAATCGCATCAATCTGCCTTGCTTCAGGCCTTTATGGTGCCTGTATCGGAATAATATCTGCCCTTACCTGGTTTCGCTTATCAAAAGACGACTTTCACCGGGAGCCTATTTATTTATTTATATCTCTTTGTGTGTTGACGGTCCTGGTTTTTACCCTTGTCTATGAAATCATTTTTTTACGGAAAGAAAGAGAATTGGATTCCAAATTGGTAGATGAAATAGACCGTGAACGTACACAGGCAGAGTTACAGGCTCTTACCAACGAGATGGACCCCCATTTCATTTTCAACTCGCTGAACGCAATGAACCATCTTATTTTGAGCAATCCCGCCCAGGCACATTCATTCAACAACAAACTGGCACAGGTTTACAAATATTTTCTGTTGAACAAGAATAAGGAACTTATCCCTTTACAGGATGAACTTGACTTTATTGATAATTATTTTTTCCTGCTCCAGTTAAGGTATGATAAGAAACTGCAGCTGCAGCTGGCTCTTGGAGAGAACTACGGTTCTGTTATGATTCCGCCTTGTGCGTTACAGCTGTTAATTGAAAATGCCATAAAACATAATGAGTTTACTGCAGAGAATCCGCTAACTATCAAAATAATCATGAATGGTAAACACCTGAAGATAAGTAACAACATTAAACCAAAACCTTACTCTATTAATTCAACCAATATCGGGCTCAAAAACCTCAGCCTGCGTTTTAAACTGATTTGTCACAAAGACATTGTCATTGAGAACAACCAGGATTTTTTTACTGTGTATGTGCCATTGATTAAGCAACCTTAAACCTATAATTATGACAAAGGCAATTATTATTGAAGACGAAAAGCTGGCGGTGAATGCATTGTTACATACTCTTTCCGAGATCACCGACACTGTTCATATTGAAGCCATTTTGGGGTCTGTAACAGAGAGCATTGCCTGTTTGTCTGCCTCACCCGAGGTAGACATTATATTCAGTGATGTGCAGTTGTCTGATGGGTATTCGTTTGAGATATTTAAAGCCCTGGACGTAAAAACTCCGGTGATCTTTACTACAGCCTATGATGATTTTGTAATGAATGCGTTTGCTCACAACGGAATAGATTATTTATTAAAGCCGGTTGATAAGAAAGACCTGGAAAAAGCATTATTCAAATACCAGATGTTTGAAAAACATTTTACCAGTCATAATGAAGCCGTACAGCGTTTTGTAAAACAATATGATATTCCCAAAAAGAACAGGCTGGTAGTAAAGAAAGGAATAGAATACATTTCCCTCCGGCTGGAAGAAATA
>JAKQEA010000093.1 GCA_029558715.1 Bacteroidota bacterium
CCGCTTTTCTTTCCAGACAGACAGAATTAATTAAGGCAGCTGCTGTAACAGGTAAAATAATCAACATCAAAAAAGGGCAGTTTATGGCTCCTGAGGATATGCAACTGGCTGCCGAAAAAGCAAGTAGCACAGGTAATAAACAAATTCTCTTAACAGAGCGCGGAACTACTTTTGGCTATCATAATCTGGTTGTGGATTTTCGCAGTTTTGCCATTATGCACGAATTCGGTTATCCTGTTGTTTATGATGTAACTCATTCCTTGCAAAGACCTTCTGTGGGAAATTTTTCCGGTGGCAATCCTGAATTTGCGTTACCGATGGCTAAAGCTGCAATTGCTACAGGAATGGTAAAAGGTCTTTTTATAGAGACGCATCCGGAACCCCATAAAGCCAAAAGTGACTCTGCCAGTATGCTTCCTTTGGCAAAAATGGAATCCCTTTTGGAGAGCTGTTTGCAGGTTTTATAACAAACTATAAGGAAAAATAGAGATGTACAGTAAAAAAACACTAATTAAACCCAATAAACGGGTAGTTCCCTGGAATGATATTAAACTCATTGTCTTTGATTGTGATGGGGTGCTTACTGACGGTCGTTTTATTTATGGTTCAGCCAATCTGGAATTGAAACATTTTCACGGTCATGACGGTTTGGGTTTTAAACTGCTGCAAAAAACGGATATTATTATCAGTATTATCAGTGGTCGCAGTTCCGAAGCATTGGAAAGACGCTGTCGCGATTTGAATATTACCTATCTGTTTCAAAATATAGCCAATAAACTGGATTGCCTGGATAATCTGCTAAAGGAATTGAACCTTATTTATACTAATGTTGCCTTTATGGGAGATGACTGGAATGATGTTCCGGTTATGCGTAAAGTAGCTTTTTCAGCAGTTCCGGCTGATGCACAACCCGATGTTGCCAAAATAGCTGATTGGATTTCAGAATTTAGAGGGGGACAAGGTGCTGCCAGAGATATGATCAACTATGTTCTCACTCGTAAAGGTATCTATGAAAAAACGGTTCTGGCTTATCTGGATAGCATCAGTTAGCATTCTTATTTTGCTAACATCCTGTCAAAAAGATAGTTTGCAATTAGCAACAGGAGTTTTGCCTCGTGATTTGCCGGATGAAATCAGTTACAATGTTAAACTGACACAACTGGATAATGACCGTAGCGAATACTTTCTGGAAGCGGAAAAAATAGAAAGATTTTACGACAGGCGTTTGCTGTATGCCTATAAAGTAACCCTT
>JAKQEA010000100.1 GCA_029558715.1 Bacteroidota bacterium
GGCTTTGGCATAGTATATTTTGTACAACAAATTTTAAAAACTAATTAGCCTTTTGCAATCTCTATTTATACAGTCCAAATGTGAATAAACCACCTTCAAAAACTGAAAAAGGCTGCCCCTTTTTGGACAGCCCCTTTGTAATTAAATATTGTAATCAAAAGGTTATTCTTCCCATACAAGAGCGCTGGCACCCAATATCGCTGCATCTGCTTCTTTCAGTTCGCTGAACATCAGTTTTACTTTATTCTTAAAAACCTGTATCAGGTTTTCTTCCATTGCCTTCCGGGTTGGATTGATGATCAGGTCACCGGCCTTCGTTAAGCCGCCGAATAAAATTATCGCTTCAGGAGAGGAGAACATAATAAAATTAGCCAGTGCTTCACCGAGTATCTGCCCGGTAAACTCAAATATCTGCAGGGCGATCTTATCACCCTTAACAGCACAATCATATACTGCCTGGCTGGTAAGATCGTTCAGTGAGTAAGTTCTCAGCAGACTTTCAGTATCCGGGTTTTCTGTAAGTATCTCTATAGCCGTTTCTCTTACTCCGGTGGCAGAGGCGTAAGCTTCCAGCGAACCCCTGATGCCTGTTCCTTTATGCATTCTTCCGCCGGGTCTCACCACCACATGTCCCAGTTCACCGGCAAATCCATCATGCCCCAGCACAATTTTACCATCGATCACAATACCACTACCCACACCAGTACCTAATGTGATAGTGATAAAATGTTTCATCCCCTTGGCGCAGCCATACATCATTTCACCTACCGCTGCCGCATTGGCATCGTTGGTAAGTTTTACTTTCATATCAAACTTTTCCGACATCATACTGGCAATAGGAATGATGCCTTTCCATTTCAGGTTGGCTGCATGTTCAATATTACCGGTGTAATAATTACCATTGGGGGCGCCCACTCCAATACCCACAAACTCTTTAGCACCACCAGCTTTTTTTATCATGGGCGATAATTGCAAAAACAATTCATCAATGAATTCCTGCACATTTTCATGTTCGTTGGTAAGGGCTCTTCCCTGTTCAATGATTTCACCATTACGGTCAACCACACCAAATTTGGTGTTAGTACCGCCGATATCAATACCAATTGCAAAATCTGCCATAATCTGAATTTGAGTTATATGATTAATGTCCGCCAGCACTTACTTCTGCATCGTAGTCGATACCTTGTTTTCTGAGGATGCCTTTTACTGCAAATGCGAAAAACGCCAGGTAGACAAAGCAGAGAGCTGCAATTATATATGATTGATGTATGCCGATAATGTCAGCTAATTTTCCCTGTATAGGAGGGATGATACCACCTCCAAGAATCATCATGATCAAAAACGCTGACCCTTCAGAAGTATATTTTCCCAAACCAGCGATCGAAAGACTGAAAATACTTGGCCACATAATAGAGCAAACAAGACCACCGCTTAAAAATGCATAAATAGCAACTGTCCCGGTTGTTAAAAGGCCTATCACCATTGCAGCTATCCCAAGTACACTGAATATCAGCATGGTCCGGGCTGGTTTGTCTTTGCTGAGATAGAAAGCAACTATCTGTATCAATACACAAATAACATAGTAATATAGTGGCTCCATATCATATTTAGCCAGTGTGTTTATGCCAATAAGAATTCCAAATGCAACCAACGGAACAATAAACCGCAGGATATTTTTTGTTTGCTCTGATAATTTGAAAACGCTGATTGCTCCGGTCCAGCGGCCTATCATAAGACTACCCCAATACATAATGATATAAGGAGTGGCTTCCGAAGCTGAATGCGAACCGAAACTTTTCTGCTTAAGTAATTCACCAAGGTTGCTTCCAATGGCTACTTCCACACCCACATAAACAAAAATGGCAAGCATGCCAAGTACCAACTGGGGATATTGCATTGGTCCCCATCCATCAGCTTTTTTCTTTGCACTAAGATTGGAGAATAACAAACCTCCCACTACGACTACCAAAGCACCAATAAGCCATTTAAGCCTGTATGCTTCCATTGCATGTTTTTCCGCATCAGAAGCGTTGGTAAGATCTGTCTTATAACTACTGAATACAGGAACGAACATTACGATTAGCAGGCCCGTCATTATTAGCAACGTATAGAGAGCTTTGTTTGCTTTTTCCGTTGTTTCCACCATTTTGCCGGAAGGCACTTTCTTTGAAAAATAAAACAAGGCTGCAGCACCGATAAATAATATGCCGACAAAAGTGTAGAGGATGATAACCTTTGAAAGACTTAGGGATGCTATTTTTTCATCAGTAATTGCTGCAGTGGTTCCAAACAAAGCAAGAGCCACTATCAACGGACCTACTGATGTACCAAATGAATTTACGCCACCGCCCAGGTTAACACGGCTTGTACCCGTAGCCGGATCTCCGAGTGAAATGGCAAATGGCTGTGCGGCGGTTTGTTGTAGTGAAAAACCCAGTGCCACAATAAACAACCCCATAAGCATACCGCCAAAACTGTTTCCCTGCACTGCCAGGATCATTGCAGCGGCTCCCAATGCGGAAAATAACAAGCCATACACGATACTGTTTTTATAGCCCCATTTACCTACGAGATCCTTGCCGCCAAATGCTCCATATGCGAACAATATCAGTGCTCCAATGTAATAGGCAGTATAAAATGCAAAATCAATTAACTGGCTCTGGAATTGGTCAAGGTGAAAATAGTGCTTACAAAAAGGGATAAACACACTGTTGCCTGCAGCAATAAAGCCCCAGAAAAAGAAAACAGTGACCAGTGTTCCTAATGCGCCGTAATTCGTTGGTTGTTTGGGTTGACTCATAGCAATCGATTAATTAATAATAGTGCTGAAAGTATGACAATTTTCATTTACATTAAAAAAACCCCTGTCGGGCTTGTTGACAGCTTGTCTAAAAAAAAATTAAACAGATTTAGGGGTATTTGTGAAAAGCAGCAATATCAACCCTTTTTTTCTGTAATATCATGTTGGCTATGAAAATAATCACCTAAATTTCCATTCAAATCTTGTTATCAGAAGTATGGAGATAATTCATATTGCGGCAGAATGTTATCCGGTGGCAAAAGCAGGTGGCCTTGGTGATGTGGTTGGCGCATTGCCAAAATACCAGGCAGAGTTAGGTCATGTTGCTAAAGTGGTCATGCCAATGTACCGCACCAAATTCCTTTATAATAATGAGTGGGAATTGGTGCACCAGGGTAATCAGCATATCGGCCCGCATCATTTTAATTATAGTGTTATTAAAGAAAAAACCAATAAACTTGGTTTTGATCTTTACCTGCTTGATATAAACGGGCTGCTTGACAGAGAAAAGATATATGGCTACGACGATGATACAGAACGTTTTTTAGCTTTCCAGGTGGCTGTGTGTGACTGGATGAATAAATGGCAGCATTCTCCTGACGTAATACATTGCCATGACCACCACACTGGTCTTATTCCCTTTATGGTAAAATACTGTTTTGAGTTCAGGCAGAAATTGTCTGAAATCCCAACAGTGCTTACGGTGCACAATGCCCAATACCAGGGATGGATCGGTTGGGATAAGTATTATTTACTTCCTCCGTTCGATTCATGGAAATGGGGGATGCTGGATTGGGCAAATTCAATTAATCCCCTGGCATCGGCGGTAAAATGTGCCTGGAAAGTAACAACAGTCAGTCATAGCTACCTTGATGAGTTAAAGGGTGCAGCTAATGGCCTGGAAAATTTGTTTGAGTATGAGCAAGGAAAAAGTTCAGGCATCTTAAATGGTATTGACACTCATGTCTGGGATCCGGTCACTGATTCAATGATCATCAAGAATTATGACAAGGAATTGGTTGAAAAAGGAAAAAAGAAAAATAAAAAAGAACTGGCGGGGCAATTTGGATTAGATCCGGACAAGCCACTAATATCATTTATCGGAAGGCTGGTGGGAGAAAAGGCAGCAGATCTTTTGCCTGAAGCTATCAGCCAATCTATTTACCAGCATCATGGCAATGCCAACTTTTTAATTCTTGGTTCCGGTGATCCGGAACTGGAGGACAGGCTTGACCAGATGAAACACCAGTTTAATGGATACTATAACTCATATATCGGGTATAGTGAGCCATTAAGTCATCTTATTTATGCCGGGTCAGATTTTTTGCTCATGCCCAGCCGGGTGGAACCATGCGGGTTGAACCAGATGTATGCACTGAGATACGGGACAGTGCCTATGGTAAGAAATGTAGGTGGATTAAGGGATACTGTTACTGATATGGGTGACTGGCAGGGCTTTGGTATCCGGTTTGACCAGGCCTCTGTCGGAGATATTACATATTCGGTAGGCCGGGCTATTGACCTTTACAATAATAAACATGAACTTTATAACTGGATGCGCAGCCATATGATGACCATTGATCACTCCTGGGATTCATCTGCACAACAGTATATTGACCTATACAAATCACTGAAATAAAAAGATCGGTTATGGCAATCAGAACTATCACTCACACGAAGGAAATCCTATCGGTTATTCTAGGCGGCGGTGCCGGATCAAGATTATACCCGTTAACAGCCAGTCGTTCAAAACCAGCCGTTCCTATAGCAGGTAAATACAGGTTGGTGGACATCCCTATTTCAAACTGTTTGAATAATGGAATAGGCAGAATGTTTGTATTGACGCAATTCAATTCAGCCTCCCTGAACAGGCATATTAAAAATACCTATCACTTCAGCGCTTTCAGTAAAGCCTTTGTGGATATACTGGCGGCAGAACAAACGCCGGATAACCCTACCTGGTACCAGGGAACAGCCGATGCGGTGCGGCAGGGATTGAGACATATCGAGCCATTTGAAAGCGACTATATACTGATTCTCTCAGGTGATCAGTTGTATCAGATGGACTTTGCAGAAATGCTGGACAATCATAAAGCACTGGGAGCTGATATTTCGGTTGCCACAATCCCTGTTGCACAAAGAGAGGCGCCAGAATTCGGTATTTTGAAAAGTAACAAAGGATTGATCACCTCTTTCATTGAGAAACCCAAGAAAGAAGTGCTTGGTGATTGGGTAAGCGATACGGGAGAAGAGATGCAAAATGCAGGGCGGATCTACCTTGCTTCAATGGGTATCTATATTTTTAACAGGAACCTGCTGTTTGATATGTTGCGGACAGAGTTTAAAGATGCTACCGATTTTGGTAAAGAGATCATTCCTCAATCGATCAGCAAGTATAATGTTGCCAGTTATCAATACACCGGCTACTGGACGGATATCGGGAATATCTATTCTTTCTTTGAGGCAAACCTGGATCTTACAAAAGATATTCCTGATTTTAATATGTTTGACAGTGACAGAACCATTTATACCAGGCCAAGGATGCTGCCTCCGGCCAAGATCAGCGGCACTACATTGGAGAAAACATTAATTGCCGAGGGCTCTATCATAAACGCCTCAAGAGTTGAGCATTCGGTAATTGGTATTCGCAGCAGGGTAGGACATGGTAGTACAGTCGTCAGCACATACATCATGGGTAGTGACTATTATGAGACTCTGGTCGATATAGCTTCTGCAGCTGAGAAAGGTATTCCTTTACTGGGAGTTGGTGACAGATGCTATATAAAAAATGCAATTTTGGACAAGAATGTGCGGATAGGAAATGATGTTCGTATCAATGGCGGACCACATTTGGAAAATACAGATCATGCTCTTTACACGGTGAAAGATGGAATTGTAGTAGTTAAAAAAGGAGCCATTATTCCTAACGGGTTTGTTATCTGATTTGATTGTTCAAAGGAGGCTATATGCTTCCTTTTTTATGTTCACAAAATGTGTACTTCTTACATAATATACTTAACTTTCCTGTTCTGATTTTTTATTGCTAAAAACGATTGCTATGTCTACAATTACTGTTAGTGGAAAGCCGCGGCTCTCTTTGGCTCAGATCATAAATATGAGTGTTGGTTTTTTTGGGATACAGTTTGCATTTGGTCTTCAAAATGCCAATGTGAGTAGAATATTTCAGACATTAGGAGCAAAAATTGAGGAAATTCCCATTCTTTGGATAGCAGCACCACTTACAGGACTTATTATTCAGCCTATTATCGGACACATGAGCGATAAAACCTGGCTCGGTAAGTGGGGAAGACGCAGACCTTATTTCATGACAGGAGCCATCTTTGCATCTTTAGCTCTTTTTGTTTTTCCTAATGTAACTGCTTTATGGATGGCAGCGGTGATGCTCTGGTTACTAGATGCATCAATAAATATTTCAATGGAACCATTCAGAGCATTTGTCGGAGATATGTTGCCCGATTCACAAAGAACAGCTGGCTTTGCAATGCAAAGTTTTTTTATCGGGATCGGTGCTGTAATTTCTTCGCTGATGCCATATATTCTTACGGAGTTTGGTGTAGCGAATGAAGCTCCGCCTGGTGTAATACCTGACTCAGTAAGAATCTCTTTCATAATTGGAGCTGTTTTATACATGCTGGCTATTTCGTATACAGTTTTCACAACAAGAGAATATTCTCCCGATGAGCTAAAATCCTTCGGAGATATCCGTGAAGGTGATGAGCATGTTACAATCAAAACAAAACTTTCATCTTTTCTAAATAAGGGCTTAGTGTGGTTTTTGATTGGGGTGGTTTTATCTGCGGTTTTGTATTTTTATAACTCTTCTGCTTCTCAGCCACTCGAAAAAGAATTGTATGTGCTTTCAGGTGGGATCGCAGCTTTTGGATTGTTTCAGTTATTTGCCTGGTTTCTTCAGTCCAGAAAAATAAGTAATGGATTTGTTGAAGTAATGGATGATTTGAACTTTCTTCCTGCTACTATGAAAAAACTGGCAGTGGTTCAGTTTTTTTCCTGGTTTGCATTATTTGCGATGTGGATTTATTCAACACCTGCCTTAGCTCAGCATATTGCAGGTACTACAGATGCCAGTTCGGCTGCTTACAACAAGATGGGTAACTGGGTAGGTGTTTTATTTGCCTGGTACAATGGATTTGCTGCCATATTCGCTTTTTTATTACCGGTATTATCAAAAAAATTCTCAAGACCAGTAACGCATATGATTGCACTGATCGCAGGCGGGCTAGGGCTCATTTCATATTATTTTTTCAAAGATGAAAACCTGCTTATTATAAGTATGGCAGGTATCGGTCTTGCATGGTGCAGTATACTTGCAATGCCTTATTCAATGCTGACGACGGCTTTGCCTGCCAATAAAATGGGAGTATATATGGGTATTTTCAATTTCTTTATTGTTATACCTCAAATTCTGGCAGCTACTTTATTAGGCATTTTCACCAAGCATCTTTTTAACGGAAATGCTATTATGACAATTGTACTCGGAGGTTGCTCAATGATTGTGGCAGCTTTACTTACATTAAGAATTAAAGACAAATAACTTTCTATGAAAAAGATACTATTGATAGTATTTCTTTTATTCAGCTATACCATAAGAGCACAAAATGTTTATCCTTCACACTGGTGGGTGGGAATGAAAAACACTTCGCTACAACTGATGATACATAGTGAAAAAAATATTGCAGTCGACAAGCTGGTCTTTTTATCTTCAAGCCCGGATATTAAAGTTATCAGGATTCACAAACTTGAGAACCGTCATTACCTGATTGTTGATCTTGCCATATCAAAAAATGCAAGACCTCAAAAGGTCAGGTTTTCCTTTGGCGGAATTATCAAAAATGAATGGAATTCATTTGAGTATGAGTTTAAAGCCAGAAACCCTGAAAACGGCATATCAAGGGTACAGGGAGTAACAGCCAAAGACTTTATTTACCTGATGATACCTGACCGCTTCGCCAACGGCGATCCTTCTAATGACATAATTCCGGAATACAGGGATAAAGTGAATGACAGGAAAAATATGTTTGCCCGGCATGGTGGTGACTTTCGGGGCATTTTAAACCGGCTGAAATATTTTAACCAGTTGGGTGTAACTACACTGTGGCTTACACCGGTTATTGAAAATAATATGCCCCAGGTGAATGAATGGGGAAATATGATAGCTGGCTATCATGGTTATTGGTTTACCGACCATTACCAGGTTGACAAAAGGCTGGGAGGGAATGAGGGATATAAAGAGTTTTGTAATGAACTGCACAAGAATGGAATGAAAGTGATTCAGGATGCCGTGTACAACCATGTTGGCAACCATCATTGGCTTGCCCTCGATCCGCCTTCAAAAGACTGGTTCAACACATCACAGGGTGATAAAGGACCAAATCACCGGGAAGAAGTTTTCTTTGACCCTTATGCATCTTCTTTTGACAGAACACAAATGCTTGACGGATGGTTTGTGCCTCATTTACCTGATTTGAATCAGCGTAACCCATTTGTAGCGACCTTCTTAATACAGCATGCTATCTGGACAACAGAGGAATATGGTATAGACGGATGGAGAGTGGATACATATAAGTACTGCGAAGAGCAATTTCTGAATGATATCAATACGGCTCTCGCAAGGGAATTCCCACGTCTCACCGTTTTTGGTGAATCATGGGTGAATACTTTAACTGCCAATGCCTATTTTACACAAAGTAATATCAATGCTCCTTTCAGGCATAATGCAAAAGGAATGCTTGATTTTCAAAATTGCTTTGCTATGCTGGCCGGTATGAATGAAGGATTTGGCTGGTCAAATGGAGTAGGTAAAATGTATGTGACACTGGCACAGGATGTATTGTACAAGGACCCCATGAATAACTGCATTTTCCTGGATAATCATGATATGGACAGGGTATTCTCAGTAGTAGACGAGGATTGGAAAAAACTGAAAATGGGCATGAACTGGCTGTTTACCCTTCGCGGTATACCACAATTGTATTATGGTACAGAAGTGTTGATGAAGAATAAAAAGACCAGTACCGATGCAACGGTTAGAGAAGATTTTCCCGGTGGCTGGCCTGATGATAAGGATAAAGAGAACCGGTTTACCAAAGAGGGAAGGAGTGAAAAGCAAAATGAGGTCTTTAATTATATAACTGCTCTTGCAGGTTTCAGAAGAAATTCTTCTGCCATCACTTCAGGAAAAATGATGCAATTTATTCCGAAGGACGGACTTTATGTTTATTTCCGCTATGATAACCGGCAAACAGTGATGGTTATTACCAATACAGGGGAAAAATCTGTCCGGCCTGACTGGACCGTATTTGCAGAACGAACAAATGGGTTTACTCAGGCAAGAGATATTGTTACGGGAAAAACAAGATCCCTGAAAGAGATGGAGATCGGTTCGAAAGAAAGTTTTGTCTTTGAACTTATAAAATGATCAGATAAAGAAGTTAATGATCAGCTTACTACCGTAGGTACCCCAATCTTTCGAAATGGTTGACAGTTGGGTGATCATGGATGAACGGTTCACTTTTTTACCCCGGGTGGCAGGTGTCACTTTACTCATATTTATATCCAGCACTTCTACCTTAGTGGCAAACCAGGTTGCATGCAGTCTTGGAATACCCATACCAAGTATCATTCCGGGTAATCCCTGTATACCTTCGGGCCCTCCATTAACCAATAACTCTTCGGTATAGAATGCGAAGATGGCGATTGTATCGTATAAAATGCCTACCGCTTTTCTGCAATCATACCCGGCGATAGTTCTTACATCACAGGTAATCTTCCATTTTATTTTCAGCAAACTGTCTTCCACTAAAAAAGTTTCTTCAAATACAGGCTTTTGAGAAATAGTAACTCCTTTCTTGTAGTCTGTATAAACTATGTTTTTATCGCCAACCGGTCTGTACCACATCCTTGGATCAACTGGTACTTCTTTTCCTGGTTTATACAGAGAACGGGCCGTATCGCCGGTGAATTCGTAATAACTCAGCATAGAGACAGGGTACCTGTCCTTATTTTGTTCATACCAGCTGTTTCCTTCCTGCAGTTCTTTCATCAACTGCCGGACACTGGTGGTTTTTTCAAACTCCACTTTGATAGCAGGAGAGAAGCGAACCTGTGCTTGGATAGTTTGCATACTTAATGCAACCACAATAGTGTATAAAATTTTGTTTATCATTTTGATTCTCCTCCCGGCATTTTATTAAAAGACCACTCAAAGCGCAGTATAAAATACCGGCTGATACGCTGAAAACGGTCGTCAGAAATAAAGGTACTGTTGATGGTACGGGTAAAGCCTTTGTTGTCGTCCAGTATATCATTAACGGTAAAGCTTATTTTACCTGTATCTTTCTTGAATACTTTTTTATGAATACCTGCATTCCATACTACCAGGTTTGTATTGGTCGCAAAAGCATTGATCCGTTGTCTCAGATCTGCATTAATATCTGTTTGTAATTCTATTTTCCACGGTAATGTTACTTCAGCTTCTGCACGGGTTCCGTAGGTGAAATAGTTGTTGTCAATGCTGGAAGGGAGTGAAGATTTGGTTTGATTATATCCTACATAGGGACTTATATTAAAATCGTATTTATCTTCCGCTTCTATTCCTAAATGAATATTAAGTGTGACGGTTGAAGATGTGGTAGTGGCTTTTGTCCCGTTTACAAAATTGATATAACGGCCACCGTTTGCGTTAATGCCTAAACCATAATTTGGTTTTTTCTCACCCCTGCTTTTGTCATAATTGAACCACAGATACCAATTACTATTGCCGTTTACATTCACCGGGTAATAGGTTCGTTTACCGGTTGCCAGGTCAATCGTATTAAACTGGGTAATAGCATTCTGCTGGATATTATAACTGAAATTGGCCCAGATACCGGACTGCTTTAGTACTTTATATTGGTTAAAGAACAGGTTTATTCCGTGGTTAAACCCAACTTTCAGGTCAGGATTACCAATGTATTCATTCAAAGGATCAGAGTTGTCACGCAATGGCTGCAACTGATTGATAGTTGGCTGACGGGTGGTACCACGATAATTTAATCCAATATTCATTTGTGGTTTAGGCAGAAAATTGATCTGTGCCTGTGGTGTTATGTTCAGAAAATTGTATTTGTTCAGACTGCTATTATCAAGATTCTTCAGTTTTAGTTTTACGGAAGAAATCCCTGAGCCAAAACCAAGTTTCACTTTTTTCCCATTATACCGCAGCAATGCATTGCTGCTATGAGAAAAGGCATCTAATTCAAAATTGTTGCTGAATTCAGGCACCAGCACTTCATACTTCCCGTTAAAATCTTTTTCAAATGTGTTTCTCAGCGACCTGGAGTGATTATTATTATAGGCATACTCAAAGACGAGCATCCAATAGTCTGAAAGAGGTTCTGTGAATGTGGTTTTCACACCAGTGGTGGTAGAACGGCCATCAAACATTTTTTGCTGATCTATAGTATCACTATAGTCATAAACGCCATTATCAAAATACCGGATAAGGGTATTGTTCAATCCTTCGTTATTGTCTTCTGTTACACCTAAGCGGACTACTGTTTGCCATTGCCTGTTTTTCTTTTTGAACAACTGTTTATAAGTAAGCTGGTTGTCAAACAGGTTACGCTGAGTCCGGTTATCATAATTGTTAAAGCTTTGGTTGATCGTATCCAGTCCGGATCCTATGAACTCGCCGTCGTTTCTTCCGGTTGTATGGCTCTTTTTGTAAGTGTGGCCTGAAACGATTTTAATAGAAGCCAGTGAATCGATCTTCCATTCATATTTGGCATTTACAACATGTTGCTGGTTCAAACCGTTCTTGCTGCTGTATTTATTACTGTATGTAAGCCCTGTAGGCAAAATATTTTGTGTAAGAGTGGTGCCGGTATTTGTTGTACCAAGGCTATTGAACCGGTAGGAGAGATTGACATTATGTTTATCTGCATTCCATTTATTACTGAATAATGCCCCGGCAGTATAGGCATCAGGCAGGCCCCGCAGGCTCCAGTCATTAAATTCATCGTTTCCGCCAAAGCTGAAATAATAGCCACTTAGTTCATCATATTCATAATCATTTTCAACACCCAGTTTTTGCCTGTCTTCCCAATTAAGGCTGCCGGCATTTACATTTGTCCTGGTCAGGTATGTTGATATTTTCTTTTTACCAACAAACCGGTTATAAAGTGTTTTTGCGTCAATGAATTTATTGAAATCAGTACCGGCCTGTATTTTGCCAAAAGAACCTTTCTTCGCATCTTCTTTCAATTTGATATTTACAGTTTTCCCTTCGCTGCCTGTGGTCATACCAGTTAATTGCTGTTGCTCTGTTTTTGTTTCAAAAACCTGTACCCGGTCAACTGCTTTGGCAGAAATATTTTGTGTGGCCATCGTGGGATCATCACCAAAGAATTCTTCACCATCCACCAATACCTTATCTACCCGCTTTCCCTGTGCCACAATTTCTCCTTTTGCATTTACTGTAAAACCGGGAAGTTTCTTAAGCAAATCTTCTACTGTAGCACCTTCTTTTACTATAAAACTATCTGCCACAAACTCGGTGGTGTCTCCTTTTATGCGGATGGCTGAGCCGGTCCGGATTACCACTTCTTCGAGCATTTTACTTTTTAAGGTCATGAAAATATTTCCGATGTCAGCATCTGCTTTTACTTCCAGTTTATCCATATAATCAGCAAACCTGGGATAGGTAACCAGCAAAACATATTGACCGGTGTCTGGTACTGATAATACAAATTTTCCATTTTGAGCAGTACGGGTAAAGCTGACTAAAGTGGTATCTGATTTTTTTAGCAAAGCGATAACCGCTAGTGGCAAATTCTTTTTTTCAGAAGAATCTGTAACAGTTCCAGAAATTTTAATTTGTTGTGCAGTAGCTGAAAATGCATACAGTAGCAGCAAACAGAATAGGACAGCGGGTTTTCGCATGTTGGTTTTAGAATTTGTTCCGAAAATATCATTATTGCTACCTGTCAGAGTCGATATTTATCTGAACTGCACAAAATTGATGATTTCCGGTAAAGTAAAAGTGTTCTCTAGCTCTACAACTGTTAAATTTTCAACAAAAAAGGTGTAAGTTGAGTGTGATACATATTCATTAAATCCCATACGATGGCCACAAAGAAAAAGGATACCGGAGAAAAATTACCCGGGGATAACGGTAAACCAAAACCGAAATTACCTGTGACTGAAAAAGCCAGGAAGTATGAAGAAGTAAACTTTGTGGATACTACAAAGCCTGTATGGAATTATTCTATCCTGACTGATGAAGATGTGACTAATTACCAGAACGGAACTAATTACCAGCTATATAAAAAATTTGGTTCTCATTCTATACAGGTAAATGATGTATGGGGAATGTATTTCTGTGTGTGGGCGCCAAATGGCACTTCCGTTTCAGTAAAAGGAAATTTTAATGACTGGAAAAATCATGAATTTGAATTATATCCCCGTTGGGATAAGAGTGGTATATGGGAGGGGTTCATCCCGGGATTCAAATTAGGAGAAGCTTATAAATACCATATTGTTGGCTATGCTAAAAGAAAGCAGGACAAAGGTGATCCATTCGCCAACTTCTGGGAAAAAAGACCACAAACTGCCAGTATTACCTGGGATATGTATTATGAATGGAAAGACGAAGAGTGGATGAAGAAGAGGAAAAAAAATAATTCACTCGATGCCCCGTGGAGTGTGTATGAAGTGCACCTGGCCAGCTGGCAGCGGCCAAACAAGCATGATGAAGAAACGTATAACAGTTATGATGATATTAAGGAAAGACTGGTTCCTTATTTAAAGGAAACCGGTTTTACACATGTTGAGTTTATGCCGGTAATGGAACATCCGTTTGATGGGAGCTGGGGTTACCAGTGTACAGGTTTTTTTGCCGCCACATCCAGGTTTGGTGATCCGCAGGGATTAATGCGATTAATTGATGCATTGCACCAGGAAGGAATAGGAGTAATACTTGATTGGGTGCCTTCTCATTTTCCGTACGATGCTCATGGATTATTTATGTTTGATGGCACTCATACCTATGAGTATGCAGATATGCGTAAAGGATTTCACCCGGACTGGAACAGTTATATATTTAATTACAAAAGGGGAGAAGTAAAATCATTCCTGATCAGCAGTGCCCGTTATTGGTTTGATATGTTTCATATTGATGGCATCCGGGTAGATGCTGTTTCATCCATGCTGAAATTAAATTACTCCAGGGAACATGGACAATGGGAACCAAATGAATTTGGTGGCGATGGTAACCTTGAAGCTATTGCTTTTATCAAAGACCTGAACGAAACAATCTTCCGTGATTTTCCGGATGTGCAAACTATTGCTGAAGAAGCAACGGACTGGCCCGGAGTAAGCAAGCCAACTTTTGAAGGTGGTCTTGGCTTCGGTATGAAATGGATGATGGGTTGGATGCATGATACGTTAGACTATTTTAAAATAGATCCTGTTTACAGGCAGCATCATCAGAATAAGTTTTCATTCAGTATGATGTACTACTATGATGAAAATTTTATGTTACCACTCAGTCATGATGAAGTAGTGCATGGCAAAAGCCCGATGATCTACAAAGTACCTGGCGATGAATGGCAGAAATTTGCCAACCTTCGACTGTTGTATACATATATGTGGACACATCCCGGGGCCAAACTCTTATTTATGGGTAATGAATTCGGACAAACCGGGGAATGGAACTATAAATCAGAATTGCAATGGGAGTTGTTACAATTCGATTGTCACCGGTTACTTAAAAACTGTGTGGCTGACCTGAATTATCTATTAAAGACCGAAACGGCTTTGCATCATAACCAGTTCAATATGGATGGATTTGAATGGGTAGATCTTAATCATCGGGCGGAAAGTGTGATTGTATTTAAAAGGAAAGGAAAGAAAAAAGGAGATGACTTGCTTATTGTGCTGAATATGACACCGGTAGTCCGCTACGACTGGCAAATTGAAGTAATTGGGAAGCCATATACAACTGAAATATTTAACAGTGACAAGACAATATACTGGGGAACCGGCGACGTTTATAATCCTGAACTGAGATGTGAGCTGGTTGACAAGGGTCAAAAAAAATACCGTGTTACCGTAAATTTACCTGCACTTGCTGGGATTATTCTGAAATAACTACTATTTTGTAATGAAATTCGCTGATAAAGAGGCGGTTAAGTTTTGATTAGTAAATCTCCAAATCTATCTTAGTGATGAGAAACTCTTTGTGTCAAAGTCAAAATTCATCCTATGATACGTAATATACTCTTGTTGTGTCTGTTGCTGACAGGTTCAGTGGTGTTTTCACAAACTTCAATTTCACCGATCAACCTCACTGTTGACAGTGCTGATTTCTTTTTGCAAAAAGGTTTACTGGAAAAGCAAAACGGACGTCGCCTTGAATCGCTGAAAAATTTTGAAAAAGCGGCGAAATACGATGCTAACAGTAAAACAATAACTGCTGAATTGGCTTCAGCCTACCATGACTTGCGCAAGTATGGAAATGCAAGGGAGATGTATAAGAAATTGGTTACACTGGGTGATGAATCTCCGGCTACTTACAAGCAACTGATGCTGCTTTCTTACCAGATGAAACAGAATGATGATGTGATTGAGTACGCAGCCAGGCTGAAGAAAGCTGATCCATCTGAAAAAGTGAATTTCTATCTTGGAAAAGTACATTATGATACAGACAATTACGGGGAAGCTATAAAAGCTTTGAATGAGGCAGCTAAAGAAGACCCTGCTAATGCAGAAGTGCCTTACATGATTGCCCGCAGCTATGCAGATATGATGAATTATAAACTTGCTGTTCCATATTTCAGGAAAGCTATTGAACTGGATCCCAAACAAAGCTATTGGGTATATGAGCTGGGCCTCATTTGTTATGCAATGCATGATGATAAGAATGCTCTCAAATACATTTTAGAAGCAGCTGATAAAGGCTACAAAAAAGATAATGATTACCTGGAGAATCTTGCTATTGCTTACCTGAATGTCGGGCAATTGGATTCTGGTGTAGCTATGCTGAATGAAATATTAAAAAAGAAACCAAGTGATCTGAATATACTGAACATGGTGGCCGAGGCTTGCTATTACAAGGCAAAGTATGACATGGCTATTGAATACTGGGACAGGGTGCTAGAATATGATAAAGAAAACGCCTCCGCATTATACATGATCGGAATGAGTTACCAGAAAAAGGGCGGAAGAGAGAATACAGAGAAGGGTATAGCTCTTTGCGATAAAGCAATCGAACTTGACCCCAGTCTCGCTTCTTTGAAACAGAAGAAGATGATGGCAGGGCTATGACCAGATATTAAAACGAAAAAGAGGCAAATCAGTATTGATTTGCCTCTTTTTTATGGCTGTTTGATTTTACTATGTACCTCAATGCCGATTTCAGGTCCCAGGGATTTAACTATCCAGTCCAATGTTATATAAACCTGAATAGGGGAGTTGAAAACATCTTTGCCTTTTTCGACGATGGTTGTATTCCATTTCTTTTCCTTTTCAGTAGTAGATATATCAAACCCGGGGCCAAATACCTCTTTGAACATTGCCACAAGGGTTTTATAGTAGTGCTGGTAATCTGTTAGAGTACCGGAGAAATAGGAATGGGAGAAACGAATTTTCAAATATTGGTCATTATTTTCTTCATCCTCTTCGTAAAGAACTAATCCATTGCCCATTTCAAATTTCACATTGCGTTCTTCGATCCACATTTCATCTTGCTCTGTCAGATTTTTTTTGATATCAGGAAGCCCTTTCTTAATTCGGATGATTTTTTCTTTTACACCCTTTTGTGAACCAATGGGAGGATTGTTTTGGGCCTGGGCAGTATTTGTATACGCAAAAATAGAGGCCAGAATAATCAGTTTTTTCATATGCTGTTTATTATAGGGAACTACAAAATAAAATTAAAAATTCAGGCCAGCATAAAATTTTACATCCTTTCAGGCACTTTAATCCCTAATAAACTCATTGCGGAAGCAATTACGTTAGCTGTCATTGCAGAAAGCTGTAAACGCAGTTGTTTCTTTTCTTCAGATTCTGCATTCATGACCGAATGTTCGGTATAAAAAGTATTAAATGATTTGGCCAGGTTAAAGGCATAAATAGCCAGTACAGACGGATTATGTTCTGCTACCGCCTGCTCAATGATGACCGGGTATTGTTCCAGCGCCACGATCAGTTCTTTTTCAAGCTTCAGCAAACCGGTAGTTGGTGATGAGTGACTGTCGGTAGCCTTCTCTTTTCTTAAAATTGATTTAATCCTCGCATGGGTATATTGTACAAACGGCCCCGTAAAGCCATGAAAATCGATGGATTCTTCCGGGTTAAAGATCATTTTCTTTTTTGGATCAACTCTTAACAGGAAAAATTTTAAAGCCCCCAATGCAATGGTGTCATAGAGTTCTTTTAATTCTGCCTCAGTGAAATCTTTTACTTTACCCAGCTCTTCTGTTTTATGCCTGGCTACATTTACCATTTCTTCTACCATATCATCTGCATCTACCACGGTTCCTTCCCGGCTTTTCATTCTGCCGGTCGGCAATTCCACCATGCCATAACTCAGGTGGTATATACTATTGGCATAAGGCCTTCCTAATTTCTGCAGGATCAGTTTGAGCACTTTCATGTGATAATTCTGTTCATCTGCGATCACATAAATGCTCTGGTCATACCTGAACTCTTCGTATTTCTGTTGTGCCAGGCCCAGGTCCTGTGTGATGTAAACGGAAGTGCCATCTTTTCGCAAAACTAGTTTTTCATCGAGACCATCAGCGGTAAGATCGATCCAGACACTGCCATCATCCTTTTTAAAAAACACCCCCTGTTTTAATCCTTCTTCCACATCTTTTTTCCCAAGCAGGTAAGTATCACTTTCGTAGTACATTTTATGGAAATCACTTCCTACCCGTTTATAGGTGATATCAAATCCTTCATACACCCAGCCATTCATTTTTTTCCAGAGTTCAATTACATCCGGTTTCCCTGCTTCCCAATCAAGCAACATCTGCTGTGTGCCTTTCATGATGGGGGCTTCCTTTTCTGCTTCCTCTTTTTTCATTCCACCAGCTACTAATTCTTCTACCTGCTTTTTATATACATCATTGAATTTTACATAGTATTCTCCCACAAAATGGTCGCCCTTGGTATTAGTTGATTGTGGCGTAGCCCCGTTTGCAAAAAGCTGCCAGGCGATCATGCTCTTGCAGATATGAATACCCCTGTCATTTACAATACAGCTTTTGATCACTTCATAGCCGCTTTCTTTTAGTATCTGCGCCACACTCCACCCTAAAAAATTATTCCGGAGGTGACCCAGGTGCAATGGCTTATTAGTATTGGGAGAGGAATACTCTACCATTACTTTTTCTCCGTTGGGCGATTTGAAACCGAATCTTGCATTGTTATAATTCGATTGCAATATTTCTGTCCAGTATGCATCAGTAATTGTCAGGTTCAGAAAACCTTTAATCACATTATACCCGCTGAAAAGGTCCGGGTTATTTTTAAGCAGCGCTTCGCCAATCTCATTTCCCAATTGTTCAGGTGATTTTTTCAGCTGTTTTACAAACGAGAACAGCACCAGTGTATAATCTCCTTCAAATTCAGGTTTGGTTGAGTTAATGGTCAGGTCAGCTTCCGTGAATGCCTGTTTATATAAATCACCCAATACCTGTACTACCAATGGTTTGATCCTGCTTACGATGCTCATCATTTCTTGCTTTAGCCGGCAAATTTACGAAACCTTACCTCTAATTCCTTAATTACCAATTCCCATATTACCTTTGCCCGTCCATGCGAAAACATTTACATAGTGCCCGGGATTTTATCCTTCCTGTCATCGATTTTTTCTATCCGCCTTTTCGTAGGCTGATGAACCTGCAGACCTTTCGCTATGCAGCTTCTGGTGGTGGTAATGTACTGCTGGGCTTCCTTGTCTATTCACTTAGTTATAAATTCCTTTTTTTTGAGAAGGATTTCCATTTCGGCTTTTATGCTTTTAAAGGACATATAGCAGCCCTATTCCTTTCTTTTTGTATTACATTCCCTATTGGATTCTTTATGTCGAAATATGTGGTCTTTACTGATTCGAACATGAAAGGCCGCATCCAGTTATTCCGTTACTTTATGATCTGTATGTTCAATCTTGTACTGAACTATTTATTGCTTAAAATATTTGTGGAGAAACTGAATGTGCAGCCCATTCTTGCACAGGTGATGACGGTGGTGATCGTCGTAGTATTCAGTTACCTGGCACAAAGGAATTTTTCTTTCAAGGCATCTGCCATTGATGAAGAGGTCAGAGACTGAAATTACCTGAATCTACTTTTACAGAGAGTTCGCCTTTACAATTACTTCTTATGACAAGGTGCTGCTGCATAGGATAGATGCCGGCTAGTTTTATATCATTGATATTGCCATAGCTGCGTATACCTTTCATCCATTCCTGGTTCAGTTGTTCATTAATCGTTATTTTGGCTGAATCGATATAGGCTCCCAGTTCAAACCGGGCATGTTTGCTGATCTCTTTGGTGATCTTTTTATCAAATAACCAGTCTGCCGAACCGAGCAGCACATTTTTGGACTTGATATCAAAATCAATATTTGTTACCTCGATGATCCTGCTGACGGTATCATAAACTGGTTTGCCAGCGAGATAAACAATACCATTATTGGTGCCCGAAAAGTTGATCCGGATAATCAGCTTCTCAAATCCTCCGCCATAAATTTTGCAACTGTCAATAATAAATTTCTTTTTTACAAAGGCTTTTTTAAAATCGAATTGTTTGCCGGCTAGCTGTTCATTCATCAGCTGGCTGAGTGAATCATAACTCAATACAGCATCCAGGAAAATCGAAAACCCGTCTTTGCCCGCGGCATTGCTGATATGGGGTACCCAGGAACTTTCTTCCACCGGTTTTTCAAAACTGATAACAGGTTTGGCAGATAATCCCAATACTACATTCAGCGAGTCATTTTGTGTATACAGCCTGTTGATATGAACACCTTTCGGATTGATCTTCAGCCAGCCAAGCCCGTAAATTCCATATACCTTATTCAGTTGATCCCACACTTTTTGAAATTGAGGTTTCAGGTCTGTAGAACTGTAACTTTTGTCCAGGTCTTTCTTGGCAGCATCAAGCTCTGACACCAATCCCTTCATTACCTGGTTGGTAATATTCTGACCCCAGAAGCATACTTCACATTTATCCAGTGGTTGCGGATCATTTCTTTTGATATCCAGCTTTACTTTATAGTTGGTCATCAGGGTGAGTGTATTGCTGAATGATACATTTACTTTTCGCTCCGGTTCATCAAAACCACAACGGCAGGGTGGTGTCCACGGAGAAAGAATAACACCATTGGCACAGACCCGGGTGGAACCGATGATTTTATAAAAGCCGGTGAATCCAAGGTTCAGCGACATACCGGAAGCTTTCATCTGCAGTTTACTTCTGCGAAAGCTGTATTTATAACGGGTATCACAACCAACCTGCACCCAGCCATCCGGGTAGCCTGGTGAAGTGAACAGCGTATCCACACTTTTCTCCGCCATGGCATAGACAGGCTTCAGGTCTATCTGTATCGGAATATTAATTTCAGAATCAGGCAATGAATCCAGTTTGAAATTGCCGGGCGACAGATCAGGATTAGCCGGATTTATTTTCTGAGAGTGAGAAGTGATAAAACCGAGTAAACAAAATAAAATAAGAATTCCTTTTCCTTTCATGCTGAATGTTGACGGTCAAAAATAGCTAAACAAAGGAAAAGGATTTGTGAAGAAATTACCTGGTAAAAATTGTTGTTCGGAGGGAAACTATACAATCAGAGCTCGGGTAGTAGCACAACTACAAAACCTGCCTGCAGCATACCGGCAAACGAATTAACAAAGCTTCTGTTTTTACTGCGTATTTATTATACGTACTTTACCTCCGGCCCGGAACTCCGTGGTCCTAATATTAATAACATACACTCTATGATTACTCTTGCGATTATCCTCTTGATCTCCCGTACCAAGAAAGGCCAGTTCATACTTTTCCGCATGTGCAGGCTTACGCCTTTGGCCCTCCGTCATTAATTACATTTGTTTGGGTTGTGTTATACTAAACGATTTACCGCAGTTATCTATTACCAATTAGCTACAAGTTTCTTGGGTTCTTCCATTGTTTGCCCAATCTTTCAATAGTACCTTTTATTCTTTCTATTCTTGTTTCTTCTCTTTTTGCCGTTACTATCCATTCGATGTATTCTTTTTTGTTTGTAAACGAAAGTGTGCCGAAATAGGCAGCTTCCTTTTTATTCTTCTTTAAAGCGGCAGCCAGGTCAACAGGCAGTTTTATTTCTTTGGTCTCTGGATTTACCCAGTTGAATATCTCCCTTACTTTGGGTTTGGCTTCTTTCTTTTTATCAGCTTCTGTTTTGGCACGGAAACCAAATACACTCCAGGTGTCGTTGAATGAGATCAGGCTGATCCAGGTAAGCTTATCGCTTTCAGCCAGCAAACAATCCCAGCCTTTATCTCTCGTAAGATCGGTTTGTATTTTTGAACTAACTTTTGGATAATATACCCACACCGTCACTTCCGGGTTTACCAGTTTCATCACCTTACTCATTTCTTTTTCTAATTGAGCCTTGCTCATCACAAACCAGTGCACCTGGTTATACTCTTTGCCGCTGTCTGTTATCTTTACCCCGGCCGGCAGGCCCTGCAGTCCTTTTTTATAATCAACAGGTGCATGCAACGTAAGCAAGGTGAATTGGGGTTTGATCCTGAGTTTGTCAGCTATAGAAGCAGCCATGCCGATGGTTTTATCAGCAAATGTAAGATTCCGCTTATACCGGGTTTCTTTAAACTTGTTTTTTACAAATACCCGGGAATAATGGAACTTTAGAATCTAAATTTCAGGTTATGAAAACATTATTAGCCTTCCTGGTTTGCTCACTTTTACTTATAACCTTTACAGCAACAGCCCAGAATGAGCCCTCACCGCAAGCTGAAGCATTCTATAATAAAGCGATGGCAGAGATAAATTCAAAGCATGTAAGATGGATAAAAACTACTGCAGCGGAAGTGAACGAAAAAAAACTGTCAGATGCAGATGTAATGACCCGGTCAAAATCTTACGGTGTATTGGGTAATATGAACGGCCAGGATATTGAAGCAATTGCTTTTCTTGTACTGATGCAGGCTTCAAAAAGTGCACAGGAAGACCTGAAAGCGATTATGGCAAAAGTGAAGTCCATCAATGAACAAAAAGCGAAACTGCGGAATGCCATGAATAAAATCAACAGCAGCCGCACTATCAGTAATGTACAACTGGATTCTTTCCACCTGGTAATAAACCAGTCCAAAGCCCTGCAAAAAGGGAACAACCCCGATACAGTAAAACTGGCCAGGTCTGCTTCTGGAAAAAGTACAGTAAACAAAAAGGAACTGGATGCCATCAAGGAGAAGATGAAAGGCGATCTTGATTCCATGAGTGAAATGGGAGAAATGGAGTCGCTCCGCCTGCAATCAGCCATGGATCGGATGAGTAAAATGAATAGCACACTGTCTAATCTTCTTAAGAAGATACATGACACTCAGCAAAGCATCATCCAAAACCTGAAATAGTTATCTCAACCTGGTCTCTTAAACTAGGTGACTTTCTTAAAATCGCCTGGAGTATTGAAGAAACCTGTTTCTTTCGGGTTCAAAAGTCCTCCATGCGGGGGATTTAGGGGGCTGACTGCCATTTTTTCACTTTTCATCCTCACGGCACAATGATTGACAAGCTATAGCGAACTACAAAATTTAAACCATGGCAAAGATCATAGGAATCGACTTAGGAACCACCAATAGTTGCGTTTCCGTAATGGAAGGTAACGAGCCGGTGGTAATTGCTAATGATGAGGGACGCCGTACGACCCCGTCAATAGTGGCTTTTTTGAAGAATGGCGAACGTAAAGTGGGTGACCCGGCCAAACGCCAGGCCATTACCAACCCGCATAATACCATCGCTTCGGTGAAGCGTTTTATGGGCCGCCGTTTTGATGAAGTGGGTGAGGAGATCACTCACTGGAGCTATAAAGTGACAAAAGGTGACAATAATACCGTTCGGATTGACATAGATGGCAGACTCTATACGCCACAGGAAATCAGCGCAATGGTGCTGCAAAAGATGAAAAAAACGGCCGAGGATTACCTGGGCCATGAAGTGACCGAAGCGGTGATCACCGTTCCGGCTTATTTCAACGATGCCCAGCGCCAGGCTACTAAAGAAGCTGGTGAAATTGCCGGTCTTACCGTTCGCCGTATCGTAAATGAGCCTACAGCCGCTGCGCTGGCTTATGGTCTTGATAAAGCAAAACATGACCAGAAGATCGCTGTGTTTGACCTTGGTGGTGGTACGTTCGATATCTCCGTACTCGAACTGGGTGACGGGGTATTTGAAGTAAAATCAACCAACGGTGATACCCACCTGGGTGGTGATGACTTTGATAAAGTGATCATGGACTGGCTGGCTGATGAGTTCAAAAAAGATGAAGCCATCGACCTGCGCAAAGACCCGATGGCGCTGCAGCGTTTGAAAGAAGCAGCAGAAAAAGCAAAAGTGGAACTGTCTTCTTCTTCTGAAACAGAAATTAATCTTCCATATATCACAGCGGTTGACGGAGTGCCCAAGCACCTGGTTAAAAAACTGAGCCGTGCAAAATTTGAAGCCTTGGCTGATAATTTATTTGCCCGCTGCCTGAAGCCATGTGAAGCTGCATTGAAAGATGCCGGCTTATCTACTTCGCAAATTGATGAAGTGATACTGGTGGGTGGATCTACCAGGATACCCAAAGTGCAGGAGATAGTAGAGAAGTTCTTTGGTAAAAAACCAAACAAGGGAGTGAACCCTGATGAAGTGGTAGCAGTTGGTGCAGCTATACAAGGTGCAGTACTGACCGGTGAGGTAAAAGACGTATTGCTCCTCGACGTTACACCGCTTTCTCTCGGTATTGAAACAATGGGTGGTGTGATGACACCGCTGATCCCTTCCAATACAACTATCCCGACCAAGAAATCAGAAGTGTTCTCTACCGCCAGCGATAACCAGCCCGGTGTACAGATACATGTCCTGCAGGGAGAGAGAAGTATGAGTAAGGACAATAAGAGCCTTGGCATCTTCAACCTTGATGGTATACCACCGGCGCCAAGAGGTGTTCCGCAGATAGAAGTGACATTTGATATTGATGCCAACGGTATCTTACATGTTACGGCGAAAGATAAAGGAACAGGTAAAGAACAAAAGATACACATTGAAGCCGGCTCTGGTTTAAGCAAGGAAGAAGTGGAAAAAATGAAAGCTGAAGCAAAGGCCAACGAAGCCAGCGATAAGGCTGAAAAAGAAAAAGTAGAAAAACTGAACCAGGCCGACAGCCTCGTATTCCAGACAGAAAAACAACTGAAGGAATATGGCGACAAGATACCGGCTGATAAGAAAGGCGCTATTGAGCAGGCTGCTGAAAAATTAAAAGAAGCCCATAAGTCACAGGATATTGCCGGTATTGATACAGCTATGGCTGCACTGAATGCAGCATGGACAGCCGCCAGCGAGGATATGTACAAGGCTACACAGGATACCGGTGCACAGCAACCCGGTGCTGAACAACCACATACGGCTGATGCCGGTGCGGGAAGTACCGATAATGTGACGGATGTGCCTTACGAGGAAGTGAAATAATACAGATATATGCCGACATTGTAAAACAGTGGCGGGTAGTATATGAAGAGGTGAAGTGATAAAAAATGATTTTTAAACCGCAGCTTTAAAACTGCGGTTTTGTACTAAATACTCCTTTATGCTTTTTAGTCAGAGAATTGGCATTACATCCTCAAAAAAAGCAATTCAATTAGATTCAATTGACGTTGAACTCAGAAATGGATTGTGGAATATTTTTCGACATAGCTTCTTAGAAAAAATCGGAAAATTACATGGTAGAACAGAGGATTTATATGCTTCAGAATTGTATTTTATTTCTTTTTGGCACAATTTTTTAAAAAGTAAGATTGAAGATATCCCTTATCATTATAGTGATGCAATAAAAAATATGAGGGAACTCTTTTATAGCCCTTTATGGTACAGGCCATATGATATTATAGATTTTACATATAGTGAAATTGGATCAAAAAAATATGAACAATATGCACATATTGATATTGATAATCTCACATCAGCATTTAATATTGTTTTAGAAAGAGAATTTTCGGCATACAGGATTATAAATCATAGAATTACTCCAATCTCAAATGAATTAGAAATAAATGAAATCACTGATGCAATAAACTCAATAGGCAATTTTACTCCCTTATCTGTATGTAATGAGCATTTAACATCTGCCTTGGAAAAACTTTCTGACAGAAACAATCCTGATTATAGAAATTCAATTAAAGAGTCAATATCTGCAGTTGAAGCAGTAGCAAAAATTATTTCCGGCAGTGATAAAGATACTTTGGGTTCTGCAATTGATAAGATTAAAGGGAAACTAAAAATTCATTCTTCTTTGGAAAAGGCGATAAAAAACATTTATGGATATACAAGTGATAGCAATGGTATTAGGCATGCTCTTACCGAAGAAAACAATTTGGATTTTGAGGATGCAAAGTATATGTTAGTTTCATGTAGCTCTTTCATTAATTATCTGATAGTAAAAGCCGATAAATCTGGTATAAAGTTTTAAACCTTTCATAATCCGATTCTCCTGAAAAGAACTAGGTATAATACTAGCAGATTTCACGCCTCGGTTGGTGTTTTCTTCCACCAACCGAACGAACTAAAACCTTCTTTCCTCCGGCTATGCGAAACTTATAGTTTCGCAGTAATTATTTATCGCTTTTGCGATACTTTCTTTCGGCCTTGGTGATGTTATATGTTCCCTTAAACTTTATGCTTTTATAGCTTAGCTTATTTGCTTTTATACTTCTCCCGCTATGCGAAACTTATAGTTTCGCAGTAATTATTTATCGCTTTCAGCGATACTTTCTTTCCCCGTTCTTCGTAGTCTTCCAAATCAGCAAAGAAAATTAAATAATAGGGTAGTTTACATTAGTGCAGACGATAAATGCCTGTATTTGCAATCTGGGCTAATCTTTGATTTTAGTGAGCTATAAAAAAACCAGTAAAACTTATTAGCTCCTGATTTTCGTTCGGTACTTCGGGTTGGTTTAACTTTTTTGTTTCAATTAAGAACATTAAATTTATTACAACCAATTTTCATTTTATAACCTTTAACCCTTGTTTTATGAGAAAGATCATCCTCACCATGGCTTCTTTTCTGCTGGTTTCTTTTTCGGTTATAGCACAAAAAAAATGGAAACCATTTGCAGGTATCCATGTTTCGGGTAGTCCAGATTTCTACTATACAGGGCCATCTTTTTCTGCAGGTGTAATACATTCAATTAATAAGAAATGGTCCTGGGCGCCGGAACTCACTTATTTTTATAAATCTTCAACATATGAACATAGCAGCACGTTGAGCGAAAGAGACCGGTTTTTGTCTTTCTCAATCCGGTCAAATTTTAACTATACTCCCGGAAAGCAAGCGGGAAAAGGTCTTTTTATCGGTGCGGGCATCGGTTTTCAAAGAGCCAAAGACGAATGCTGGAGTATTACCGATAACGGAACTACAAAGGAAGTGAATGCACATTATGATGCTATTCGCTATGGAATTTTCACCGCAACTTTCAACACTGGTTACACATTTAAGCTTAAAAAAGACAAATCACTCCAGGTCCTACTTTCTGCGGTAGGCCCTCATGCAGCAAAAGATTATTTAGGGACATATGTGGAGGCTGTTTCTGTATTGAGTTTGGGAACAAGAATTGTTTTATAGGCTAAAATGTTCTCTCCCGGCTGTCCTGCTATTCCCGCTATGCGAAACTTATAGTTTCGCAGTAATTTTTATTTCTTTTAGCGAGACTTTCTTCCCGGCAGCTAATATTAATTGAAGAGTTACCAGCAACATAAAAAGCCGGCAGTATAATTCCGCCGGCTTTTCTGTCAATGTTTAGTTCTGCTGTGCTGCCATCATTGCCTGAGACTCCTCATAAGTCGGGCCGTACAAACCGGGGACGGTATTACCACTAGCTCTTAAATGCGCCACCAGTTCACCGCGGTGATGGTAAAGATGATTGTACAAGAAGCCTCTTATCACCTGTATCTTCGGCATCGGGGGCATAGCAGGGTGGCCACCGACCGTCATAGTCCAGGTATTAAAATAACTGCCTTCATCGGAGTTTTCCAGTACAGTCTTTGCTTTTGCCAGGTTCTCTTCAAATTTGGCCACAATGTTGGAAGCTTTACTGATATCGCCTTTATCATACTTGTAGGTTCCCATGTCAAATACATCCTGGTTAAAAGTTCCTTCAAACCAGTTGTACACTTCAGCAATATGAGATGCCAGTTGCCCCACCGACCATAAGTGCGGCTGCGGCCTGTAGTCAAGTGCTGAATCAGGAATAGCATTTAATAGTCTGCGGGTATTTTCTGCTTCATGCAAAAATTCACCCAGGAGCGCCTCTTTTATCATATGGATTATTTTTTAGTGGACAGTAAATCTAAAACTAAAAACAGTGCGGGGCATCAATTTTCTTTTCCCAGGCCGGTTTTTCTTTTTTTAAAAATCCCCTTTTTGCAGGATATAGGATGCCATTCATTCTGAATACGTTTGACTGATAAATTTAGTAATCATCAAAATGTATTCGTTTATGAAACATTATTTCCTTCCTGTCCTGCTGCTGTTATATGCAGGCAACCTGTTTTCGCAAACTAAATTTGGTATTGCTACCTATACCGTGCCTTCGGGCTGGCAAAGCACACAACAGACCTCTTCAATCGTACTGGAAAATAAAAACAGTAAAGAAACCCTTTGTCGTATCACCATTTACGGGGTAGAAAAAACGGCTGTTACTACAGCAAATACCTATTTGCAATACCGTGCGGGTAAAAACGGAACGAATGCCAGATTTAGTCCGAATCTGAAACAGGTAGTGAAGACGGAGACGAATGGAAATATTGGTTTTTCATCCGGAGGCACCAGTACAGTGAATGAAAAAGAAGTAAGAATTTATTTTTATTCATTTACCAATGGTAAGGAAACCTTTTTTGTTGAGTTGCTTACGGATAGTAATGAGTGTACGACAGCTTTCAAATGACCAGAAAATTATTCAATATCCTGCTTAATATAGGCTGTTTCACCGCCTAATTTCAATGCAAGTATTTGTATTTGCTTAAAAACATAGCCTATACTACTTTTTGCTTTGAATTTACCTTTTCTGTTTGTTTCATAGTACACCCTTTTATCCTCGTAAAGTGTTGAATGATCATTCCTAAGTCCGGGTATCAATTTTTTATAAGGCCATGTGGAAAATCCTTTGATATAAACAACAGAATCAACTACCCGTATTGTTAATCTGAAGCCGTGATCCAGGTGATAAAGAATCATCTTGGTTGATGCAGTTTGCAACTCTATGTCCTTTTTATCAATTTCATATTCAAGATCAAGTAATGTGTTTAGTGCTTTCATAAAAGTTATGCCTCTGACTGTAATCAGATTTGTATTCTTTGGAATCTCCTGGCCTATTATAAGGAAATTAAAAGGGATGAAAGACAAGATTAGTAAAGAGATTTTCATATTGGCTTTTTATAAAGATAAAGGTCAGTTTGTTAAAATAAAGCAAAGCAGATGTAAGTGAGATGTTATCATTTATTTTGATCTTAGTGGTTTTCCCGATATTGAATTTTGGTACAGGATGATTTAATATCATTATTTCGTAATAGCTTTTATCTTTTCTATTACTTTCTGCAGGTCTGTATTGGCTTCATTCAGTTTGCTGTTATCGGGCAGGTTATTTTGCTGGTATTTCTCAATTACAGGAGTTGCGATCATTATTTTAAGTAATACATGCAGGTCTCTGAGTTCCCTTTCATTGTTGTTCAAAGTAACAATAGAGTTTTGCCAGTTTGCCATTTTAGCCCGGTAAGCGGTTTCACTTTTGTTGATATGATCGCCGGCCCGCTGTTTGGTAGTTGCATCAGCTATCGTAGCCGCTTTTGCCTTTGCATCTGCATAGTAGCGGTTATTGTAGGATGTAAAACTGTTATACTTTTCAATGGCATCTTCTCTCTTTTTGTAGAAGTTTTCAATATCATCTTCAATCGTTTCGAGGTTGCTGTTTTGTTTTACTGCCTGGTCATAAAACTCTTCAACAAGGTCTTTATAACCGCCACGGCTTTTATCAATGCCGGAGGTTAAGGTTATCGCAATAAGCAGGACGGCAGCGGCAAAAGTTACGATCTTGACATATTTTTTCATATAGTTTGTTTTGATAAGTGAATGAGCTAAAGAGATGAAAATTAATAGATATTCCATAATAATGGAGGGCCGGGGCAAATCATAACAATTCCTTTGGTACTGGTTGATTTTTTTTTTACCTTTTGCATTAAAAAACAAACCAACATGAAAAAGATTGCACTTGTTTTCATTGCAGCCGGAAGCCTGTTCTTCCTTTCCTGCAACAGCGGGGGCGGTATGTCAGCCACTGCTAAGAAAAACCTGGAAGTAAATGATGCCATCATGAAAGCCTATGAGGCCGGCGACTTTACCAAAATGGGAGATTATATTGCTGCTGATGCAGTAGATCATGGCGGTGAAACAGGCGATATCAAAGGGCTGGATAATATCATCAGCGAAATGAAACGTTACCGTACCATGATGCCGGATATGAAAGTAGATATGACCCGGAGTCTTGCTGATGATGAGTATGTGTATACATGGGGAAAAATGTCAGGTACGATGAATGGGAAAGCGGTTACGATGTCAAGTGTTGATGTATCCAAATTTAAAGATGGCAAAGCAGTAGAGCATTGGGTATATATGGATCCGAAAGAAATGATGGCGATGATGCCGCCGCCACCTGCTCCCGCAACCGATACATTAAAGAAATAATTTTCTTTGGACTGAATACTGACAGGTTCGTGGTAACACGGACCTTTTTTTTGCTATTCACATAATTAACCTACCTTACTTTTACCAACGAGTACAATTCACCCTTTGATTCCTGCCATATTCTCACCCTCTGAGTTTTATTCACCACTAATCATTTCAACATGAAAAGAAGAAATTTTATTTACAGTTCATCGCTCATTGCGATGAGTATGGGAGTATTTGGCAAGATCAGATGGGATGGCCATGCTTATGTAGGTGAAGATCCCACTACTACGGATATACTTGGGCCCTTCTATCGACCGGGGGCGCCTTTCCGCAGCGAACTGGTACAGCAGGGTACCAAAGGCCAGCTGCTTCATTTCAGCGGAACTGTATTTGCTAAAGATGCAAAAACACCACTAAAGGATTCATTGGTTGAAATATGGCATTGTGATGAGAGCGGGGTGTATGATAATACATCTGATGAATATATCTACCGGGCTTCTTATAAAACCGGCAGTGACGGCAAGTATCATTTCAAAACCATACTGCCTGTACCTTATAAAATAGGGCCAACTGAAAGCAGGCCGGCACATATACATATGCGTATTTCCGGTAATAACCACCAGGACCTGGTGACACAGGTTTATTTCAAAGGAGATGAACATCTTGCCAAAGATGAAAGTGCCGGAGATCCAAGGTCACTGAACCGGATACTGGAATCTTCCACCAATAGCAAAAATGAAAAATTGGTAAAGTTTGATATTGTATTGAAAGATGAATATATACTGGATGCCGCATCGTTTAAAAAAGTATCAGGTCTTTATGAAATGAAGGATAAATCAATGTGTGAATTTTACCGGCAGGATGACCAGCTTTTTGTAAAAGTGAATGGACAGATCATGGAAGCCATGGATTATAAAGGCAACAATAGTTTTGAAGGCGGGCTGGGCAGGGTAAAAGCGACTTTTGAATTTCCGGTTAGCGGAGTTGTTAAAGTAAAAACCAGCTACATGGCAGGGCCGGATAAATTTGTAACAATGGAAGGAGATAAGATGCTGAAATACCCGGTTTAAATTTTTACAGCAGGGTCTTGTATAGGCAGCCCTGCTGTATTTTGTATTACTCCCTCACCTCAAAACTCACCGCGCCAACTTCCTTATCTTTTTTGCTGTTGTAAACCCTGATGATCACTCTGCCGGGTTTGCTTACTTTCACCATATAGCGGCCGTCTCCCATCCTGGTAATTGTTCCCTGTGTAATAGTCAGCAAGACATCTTCCGGCTTTACTTTATATACATTTATAGAAAGTGGGTTATCTGTGTTGGCATAAAGTACAAATGGTGTTTTTGTGATTATATCAATTTCATCATCCTCCACCTGGAATGTTACCGGTTGCTTACGGTAGGCCTTCACCGGTCTTCCGTTTTGAATGGCGGGTGTCCATTTGCCTGATTGTTTTAGAATTCTGACCACTTCTTGTTCCATGCCATATCCAAGACTGGTGAGTGGTTTTATTTCGGATATGCTTCCGTCTTTATCAACAATAAACTGTACAAGTACGGTAAACTTTCCGGCAGGGGCATTATTATTTACCGGTGTTTCGGCATTTAGGTTTTTTTGCAGGAACCTGATCCATTCATTCACACCGCCGGGATAACTGGCTTCCACTTCCACCCGGTCAAAAATTTTATCAAGATTTCCTGTTGTGTCAGCAGGAGGGGGTGGCGGTGTTTGGCTAGAGGCAGTCTTTGAAGAAAAAAATAATAATGCAGTCAGAAAAACAGAAATAAGACCTTTCATGTTACTTACTTTATGGCAAGATATTTATTTTTTAATAATGCTTTCTTCGTGTTAAAACAGGTCATTGCAATAAACAGTAGTACCTTGCATGTCCATCTATAAATTTTAAGCATGGAAATCGAAATATTCACTCTGGCTGATTTTGCACAGGATAATAATTCAAAACTGACCATTGTGGGAACATTTGACAGTATTAATACCAAACAATTCCCTGTGCAGCATCCTGCCTGTGCCATTGCCTGCCGTCTGCGATTTGCGGCTAAAGAGACCGGGGCTCATGATTTTAAGTTAAGACTGATCGACTCAGCAGGCAAGGAAGTAATTCAGCCTATTGAAGGTAATATCACTATTGGCAACCCTCCCAACGGGCAATTTGCTTCTATTAATATAGTCATCAATTTTAATCAACTGCAATTCTCAGCACCGGGACGCTACTCATTTGAGTTATCGATTGATGGTGAATGGGTTTCCGGACTTCCTTTATTTCTGAATAAGGCGGCCTGATTTCTAATTGATAGTTTTTCAATAGGTTTCTCTTTAACAATTTCTTTAACTGTTCATTTGGAGGAAAGCCTTACCAGTCGTATCTTTGCAACGCAAATGAGCAAAATGTACCCTGTACTACAAAGAATGTAACCTGACCAGCCTTATCCGCTTGCCACCTGGTTCTCTTACTTCAACGACGCTCAGACGATTATTAAACGACAGATTAAAAAAAGGAGAATTTATGAAGAGCATTGTTATGCCCTCAACTGTGCAATTGGATGAAGAAACAAAGAAAGAATTGTCACAGGAGGTAAAAGAAACGGTAGCGACTGATGCTATCAACAACAAAAACCAGACATTTACTGTGTCACAAATGTGGAACCGGCAACGACAAATGCGTTCTGCCAGTGACAGAATACGTAAATGGAATCTGAATTAAATAAAAGCCGCCTGAAGAGGCGGCTTTTTGTTTTAAGCAGTTATATCCGGTATTCTCAAATTTTTTCCCTTCAATTTCTCCAATCCTATACTTTTGTACGGTTTTAAAATACTGGCCTAACCCGTTATTCAAAAATGACAAACTCTTACCACGACCTCGTAAAGCAAACATTTAATTTTCCGCAGGAAGGAATTGAAGTTGAAGATGGCAATCTTTATTTTAACGGCCTGGACCTGAAAGCCCTGATTGCCAAACATGGTACTCCCATGAAGCTTACTTACCTGCCTAAAATTGGGATGCAGATAAAAAAGGCAAAGACAATGTTTGCTACTGCATTCAAAAAGCATAAATACGAGGGTAAATATTTTTATTGTTATTGTACCAAGAGTTCTCATTTCAGTTTTGTGGTGGAAGAAGCGTTGAAGAGTGATATACACCTGGAAACATCCTATGCATATGATATTGAGATCATCAAGAAACTTTATGCTAAAAAGAAAATAACTAAGGACATTAATATAATATGCAATGGATTCAAGCAGAAAGGGTATACCCGCCGGATCGCTAACCTGCTGAATTCAGGATTTATTAATGTGATACCTATATTGGACAACAAAGATGAGTTGAAGGATTATGCACAATCTGTAAAAGTCCCTTTTAAACTTGGTATCAGGGTGGCAGCAGAAGAAGAACCTAATTTCCCTTTCTATACATCAAGGCTGGGCATCCGTGCAAAAGATATACTAGAGTTTTATGTGGACAGGATCGAAGGATATGAAAGTAAATTCCAGCTAAAGATGCTCCATATCTTTCTGAATAAAGGAATTAAGGACGATATTTATTACTGGAGTGAACTGAACAAGGTTATTAACCTTTATTGCCAGTTAAAGAAGATCTGTCCTGAACTGGATTCAATTAATATCGGTGGCGGTTTCCCCATTAAACATTCTCTTGGATTTGAATATGACTACCAGTTCATGATCAACGAGATTGTAAGAAATATTAAGGTAGCTTGTAAGAAGGCAAAAGTGCCAATGCCGCATATATACACAGAATTTGGAAGTTACACAGTGGGAGAGAGCATGGCTCATATTTATAGTGTAATTGCAGAGAAAGTGCAAAATGACCGGGAGACATGGTACATGATCGATTCATCATTTATCACCACATTACCGGATACCTGGGGAATTGGGGAGAAATTCCTGATGTTGCCGGTGAATAAATGGGACCAGGATTACCAGCGGGTAGTACTCGGAGGTATTACCTGTGACAGTCATGATTATTATGACTCAGAAGAGCATATAAATGAAGTGTTTTTGCCAAAAACGAATGGCACCAGTGAGCCTTTATATGTTGGCTTTTTCCATACCGGCGCTTACCAGGATCAGATAAGTGGTTACGGAGGTATTAAACATTGTTTGATACCTTCTCCTAAACATGTAATCGTCGGCTATGATAAAAATGGTAAACTGACTGATTGGGTGTATGCCAAGCAACAAACAGCACAAAGCATGCTGAAGATATTAGGATATAAATAAAAGTAAACCCTTTCAGAAGAAAGGGTTTTTTATTGGAATTCCTGTTTACCTGTATCGGTTATTACTTTGCTTACTGTAGCGTTTCCATTCGTTATATTCCCATTTACTATAATGAGAGCGGTTAATGTAATTTCTGTCTAAATAAAAGCGATTATCGTAGCCTTTCCAGTACATGAGCCCCTGCGGCCCCCTGTGAAAGTATTGACCGCTTGGATGACGGCTCATTGTAAAACCCGGTGTGGGGCTGATGATCAATGGTGCTCCACTAATGTAGGAGGCCGGGCGGGTTGGAGATGGTGCTGGTGTGGCATCTCTTCTGTCTTTAGTGGCCCAAACACGGCTGTGACCACAACTGGTTAAAAAAATTGCAGCTGTTACTATAGCTGCCACAGGTAAGATAAATGTTCTTTTCATGTGTCTGATTTTGATGATTAGGAAATACGAACATATTTTACAGCAACAGGGATTGGTTAATTATTAATCTCTTTTTCTTTTTGTTCTTACTTCTCCGGGTTTATTGGTTTTCGCAACAGGTTCATTTGTCCCGGCTGGTGGCTTGGTTTCAGCAACCACTGGTTCAGGTTTAGTAACGGTAGTCGAATCCTTATCAGCGGCAATCTCAGTTTTTGCCCAAACAAAATTGTTTTCTTGCAAACTATCATTATCCAGTTCCAGGAACCTGATAGCAACAGCCTGGGTGTCTTTCATCAGTTTATTTCCTGGTCTGAATAACCGGCTGGTATAATCCTTAGTGGTTGCACAACTTGCAGCCAGCGCCACTATTATCATCAAAATAACCGCTTGTACTATTTTGGCTGTTTGCATGGCTATAGATTTTACTTTAGTTACCTTAACAACGTAATTACATTTCAATTCATTTGCCATAAAATCTTAAAATCACAGATCATGAAATACTTTTTCATACTATTAACAGTAGTTACTTATGGAGTAACCGTAAAAGCTCAAACAGCTGAAGATTCAGTTAAGGCTGTTATCAATAACTTGTTTACAGGAATGAAGAATGCAGACGCAGTATTACTAAAAAGTTGTTTTGCGGATAGTATGGTTTTACAAACCATATCAAGGGATAAAGAGGGAAAATTAGTTGTTAAGAATGAGGATCCTGCCGGTTTTATTGATTTTGTCAGCAAGCAAAAACCAGGAGCGGCTGATGAGAGGATCAGTTTTGAAACTATAAAAATAGATGGGCCCCTTGCAATAGTATGGACACCTTACAATTTTTACTTTAATGGCCAGTTCAGTCATTGTGGTGTAAACTCATTCCAGGTTATCCGTTTTAGTACCGGATGGAAGATTCAATACCTGGTGGATACCAGGAGAAGGCAGGGTTGTGCGCAGTAGCCAATAAAACAATGATAACCTGGCAGGTAAAAAGAAACCCTCCGTGGAAACGGAGGGTGTAAACCAAAACCAACTGCTTATGAGAAAACTTTTATGGTAAGAACTTATTTAATTACAATTTCTGTGGCTGATGCTTTGACTGCTTCTTTCTTCGGAAGGTTTAATATCAACACTCCATTGACGTAAGAAGCTTCGATGTTCGTTGCATCAATTTTTTCATCTAGTGTGAAAGATCTCTTAAAAGAACGGAAGCTGTACTCTCTGCGAACCTGCTTTTCATTTTCTGCTTTTGCTTCACTTTTTTTCTCGGCTGAGATGGTAAGTAAATCCTGGTCAAGGTTCACCTTAAAATCGTTTTTTTCAAAGCCTGGAGCTACTACTTCCAGCAGGTAACTCTTTTCTGTTTCTTTGACGTTTACTGGTACCGACCCCTTTCTTTCAGGATTGTTAAAATCGGTTTTAAACAATACAGGTAATTCAGAAAATAGATCATCAACAAAGTTGTTGAGTGTTCCTTCAAAAGGTCTGCTGTTGAATTTTACGTAAGCCATAATTATTTAGTTTTATTTTTTGAAATTCTTGGGCACAGAAACTTTGTCAAACTGTATACCAGCAGGTTTTACAGCATTTTTTCATGTCAATCATGGCAATCGTTGCTATTTTCAAGGACAAAATTTCCGAAATGGGGAATTTTTGCTGACATAATTTCCTCTGGATTATACTATTACAGGACTACAACGAACTATTTCTTTATTTTTGCGTTCCAATAAAAAACAAATTATGTATCCTGAAGAAATAGTAATTCCGATGAAAGAGGAATTGACGGAAAACGGTTTTTCTGAGATGTTGACTTCGGCTGAAGTAGAATCACAATTGACAAAAGAAGGTACAACGCTGGTAATGATCAATTCTGTTTGTGGTTGTTCTGCAGGTACAGCCCGTCCCGGCGTATTAATGGCTGTGGCTAATGCCGCCAAAAAACCAGATTTTTTAACTACTTCATTTGCAGGTTTTGATATTGAAGCAGTAAAGACCCTGCGCCAGCATTTGATGCCTTATCCGCCTTCGTCACCTGCTATTGCTTTATTTAAAAACGGACAGCTGGTACATTTTATCGAAAGGCACCAGATAGAAGGCAGGCCTGCCCAGGTGATAGCGCAAAATCTCATTGGAGCGTTTGAGCAGCACTGTAATTAAAAGTTTTTAGCATTGATTTTTAGCTTCGATCCCCTGGGCTCGGAGCTTTTTTGTATAATAAATACTCCCGGTTTGAGAGTAACAGCTCAACGCTTATTAGTATATTCGCCTTCTTTAAATAACAACATGTATCCCAATCTTTATTACGCTTTTAAGGACCTTTTTGGAGTAGAATGGACCTTTCTCAGGTTTGTTAATTCTTTTGGTTTTTTTGTTGCTATTGCATTCATTGTTGCAGCTATGGTGCTTGCTGCAGAATTACGGCGTAAGAGTAAACAGGGACTTTTTCAGCCTACGGAAATGCAGGTAATGGTAGGGCAGCCTGCAACTATAGCTGATCTGTTACTCAATTTTTTATTAGGATTTCTTCTTGGTTATAAGATTGTGGCACTTTTTATACTGGATAGCTCTGCCACTGAGGATCCGCAGGCTTTTATCTTTTCTTCGTTGGGCAGCTGGCCGGCGGGTATTGTACTCGGGTTGTTTTTTGCCGGCTTGAAATGGTGGGAAAAGAATAAACAAAAACTGGATAAGCCTGAAAAAAGAACAGTTAGAATATGGCCACAGGACAGGGTCGGTGAGATTACGATTATAGCCCTGGTCTTTGGCTTGTTGGGGGCTAAGCTCTTTGACATTTTTGAAAACTGGAGTGATTTTCTCAAACGTCCCTCTGATTATATTTTCTCCGCCAAAGGCTTAACTTTCTATGGAGGACTTATTTGTGCGGCCCTTGCAATTTGGTGGTATGCCAAAAAGCATAAGATAGGATTTTGGCACTTGAATGATGCCCTGGCGCCAACGATGATGCTGGCTTATGCTGTCGGAAGAATAGGATGCCAGGTCTCCGGAGATGGTGACTGGGGTATAGAAAACACTAATGCAAAGCCTTTTAGCTGGTTACCCGACTGGATGTGGTCTTACAAATATCCTCATAATGTGAATGAGGTCGGAATTCCTATCCAGGGATGTACAGACACAAAATTTTGCAATGAACTGCCAGTCGGGGTGTATCCAACTCCATTTTATGAGATAGTCGTTTGTTTTATCCTGTTCCTCGTTCTTTGGTTGCTTAGAAAAAAACTTAAGATACCCGGAACAATTATGGCTTTATATCTTATGTTGAATGGATTGGAACGCTTTTTTATTGAGAAGATCCGTGTGAATACACGGCTTAATATTTTTGGTTTTCAACCTACCCAGGCCGAGGTTATTTCGTCTATGCTTTTCGTTTCAGGGTTAGTTTTATGGATATGGCTTAACCGCAGAGCGAAACAACAGAAATCCACAAAGGAGTAGAAAAGGGCACCTTTTTTTACTTTTTTTCAGAACCTTACTTTTTTAACCACTGCTCCAAACCCTTGCCAGAACTGCATTTCCGGGGGTAGTTAAAATACGGAATCGTTTGCGGTACATCTGTGGGTAATTTTTCACGTCTAAACGCTATGAGAAACGGCTATTTTTAGCTATTTTTGCAGACGGTCCCGGACGGTAAATTCATACTCTGCAATTAACTATCCATTTGCAACAACTTGCAAACAAAGACTGTCTTCTATTTGTTGATATTATTAAATTTCTTAAGTTATGAGGCAGCTCAAAATTGCTACCCAGATTACGAACAGGGATTCCCAGGCCGTAGAAAAGTATTTACAGGAGATCTCAAAAATTTCTATGATTACGCCGGAGGAAGAAACAACTCTTGCCCAGCGTATCAAGATGTTCAACAGAAATCCCGTTGATTCTCAAAGGGCTTTGGATAAGCTTGTTCAGGCCAATCTTCGTTTCGTAGTATCTGTGGCAAAGCAATATCAACATCAGGGGTTGTCACTTAGTGACCTTATTAACGAGGGTAACCTCGGCTTAATCAAAGCGGCACAACGCTTCGATGAAACCAAAGGTTTCAAATTCATTTCTTACGCCGTGTGGTGGATTCGCCAATCTATACTGCAGGCCTTGGCAGAGCAGGGCAGATTAGTCCGCTTGCCACAAAACAAAATTGGCACCTATAACAAAGCTAACAAAGCCTATATGGCTTTTGAGCAAGAGCATGAGAGAGAGCCTTCTACTGAAGAGCTGGCTGAATTACTGGAGATGAGTGAAACTGAGATTAACAACATTTTTCAGAGCAATACCCGTCACACATCATTGGATGCACCTGTGCATGAAGCAGAGGATGTAGCTATGGGTGATTTGCTGGAAGGTAGCGATGACACTGATGATGACGTGATGAAAGACTCATTGCGAAATGAGATACGACGGGTTTTAAAATCATTGTCTCCAAGAGAAGCCGAAATCGTAAATGCTTATTTTGGCCTGGATGGAGAAAATGGAGTAACTATTGAGCAGATCGGACAGAAGTATGACCTTACAAAAGAACGTATCCGGCAGATCAAAGAACGAGCTATTAAGCGTTTACAAAAAGCCCGTTACAGTAGTGCATTGAAAGCCTATTTAGGTTAAGATATCTAAGATCGTGGGTTAATTTAAAATAGTTCCGGTTCTCGCTTATAGTGAGACCGGAATTGTTTTTTCAAAACATTTACTATTCTTACCTGTTAAATAGATCTATGAGAATCCATTTCTTATCTTTTGTAATAGTATGTATTTCACTTATTTCCTGTGAAAAGACTGTATCTTTTAACCTGGATGAAGTTGCTCCCAAACTCGTCGTTGAAGGAACCATCGAAAATGGGCAGCCTCCGGTAATTTATCTTTCCCGCAGCCTTGATTATTTTTCACAGATAAACCCTGACATATTAGCTAACAGCTTCGTAAGAAATGCTGAAGTATTTGTTTCAAACGGTATTTTAACGCATAAACTGAAGGAATACACTTTGCCTTTAGGCGGCGGGTATAATGCTTATTATTTCTCTATCGACTCTGCTAATCTCGCAACCGCTTTTACGGGGCAATTAAATACCTCCTATTCTTTGCGAATACTTTGGGAAGGCAAAGAGTATACAGCAACTACCCGTATCACTAATATTACACGGCAAATAGATTCAATTTTCTGGAAGCCTGCTCCTGCAGGTAATCCTACAGGGAAAGTAGCCGTGATGATAAAAGCTACTGATCCTGCTGGCTTTGGAGATTATGTACGCTATTTTACAAAACAAAACGGGGATCCTTTTTATCCGGGGCTCAATTCCGTGTACGATGACCAGGTAATTGACGGATCTACATATGAGGTGCAGGTCGAAAGGGGTATTTTGCGTACTGGTTCTACTCCGGAAGCATATAGTTTTTTTGATAGAGGAGATACGGTTACACTCAAACTCAGCAATATTGATAAAGCAACTTATGATTTTTGGAGAACAATGGAATTCACTTATGCCAGTGTAGGTAACCCTTTCTCTTCCCCGACTAAGGTTATGAGTAATATAAAAGGAGGGGGGCTGGGGTATTTTGGAGGCTATGCATCCCAATACAGAACTATCATTATTCCCCAATAGTTTGCAGGTTATAAACATAGTATATACATCTCGTTTAAGGTGATGTATGTTACATCAGCATTACCGATTTACTGCTAAATTTGCCATCCTGTTTGAATAACAAACAGAAAATAAGTTATCAGTATGGAAGCAACAGAAAAAGTTCATTGTCTCATCATTGGTTCAGGCCCTGCCGGTTATACTGCCGCTATATATGCCAGCAGAGCTGGGTTAAACCCTGTATTATACCAGGGAATTCAACCCGGAGGTCAGTTAACCATAACTACGGAGGTAGAGAACTATCCTGGTTATCCTGAGGGTATACAGGGACCTGAAATGATGGTGCATTTTGAAAAACAGGCAGCCCGAATGGGGGCTGATATCAGATATGGGTTGGCTACGAAAGTTGATTTTACAGGCCCGGTGCATAAAGTGCAGATTGATGAGGAAAAATGGATTGAGGCGGATGCTGTAATTATTTCTACAGGGGCTTCGGCCAAATGGCTGGGGCTGGAAAGTGAACAGCGGCTGAATGGTTTCGGAGTAAGTGCCTGTGCAGTATGCGATGGTTTCTTTTTTAAAGGAAAAGAAGTAGCTATTGTAGGAGCAGGTGACACAGCAGCTGAAGAGGCTTTGTACTTATCAAAAATATGCTCACAGGTGCACATGATTGTACGCCGGGATGAAATGAGGGCCAGTAAAGTGATGCAGGATAGGGTGAAGAATGCAGCTAATATTAAAATATACTGGAATAGTGAGACGGATGAAGTATTGGGAGATAAAAAAGTGACTGCGGTACGAATTAAGAATAATAAGACCAGTGAAAAACAAGAAGTGCCTGTCAGTGCATTTTTTGTGGCAATCGGACATCAGCCAAACTCTGATATATTCAAAGGTTGGTTAGATATGGATGAGTCCGGTTATATCAGGACTATTCCGGGTACCAGCAAAACAAATGTGGAAGGGGTATTTGCGTCAGGGGATGTTCAGGATAAAGTTTACAGGCAGGCGGTTACTGCAGCGGGAAGTGGTTGTATGGCTGCTTTAGATGCTGAACGTTACCTTAGTGTAAAAGGAGTTCATTAATCTGATATTATGCATGGTATAATGACTATTGAGCTCAAAGAGCTGCGTTTTCATGCTTTTCATGGACTTTTTCCGGAAGAGAAAAAGACAGGTAATGATTTTGAAGTAAATATCCTTGTCAGTTTTGTGCCAGACAGTGCAGTAATCAGGAATCTTGATTCAACAATAGATTATGCAAGGTTGTATGACATACTAAAGGTGGAAATGAAAAAACCAAGAACATTGCTTGAAACGCTGGCCATGGAAATCGCAGAATTAATTCATTCTTTGTTTCCTGAGATCAGGAAAATTGATATAAGTATCAGGAAAGATCAACCTCCAATTCTTCATTTTACAGGCAATACCGGGGTGAGATATCAAATAGAATATTAGTTCAATACTTTACTGGTCTGGCCAATAAGATTCCCGCTATGATATAGTTGTAAAGTGTAATTGCCCGGCAGGTAGTTGTCTGCATTAAGTGAAAAAGTGAGCCGCTTTGTTTCACTTTTCAGGTATTCAAATTTTATTTTACGGGTATAGCTTTTTCTCTCACCTGTATGGGTAATCATTGGTGATGCAGATTCCCATACATCGGGGGTCAGTACTTTACCATCTGGCTGGGTGATAATAATAAATATTTCAGCATTGTTGTAGTCATTAATATTATTCTGCACAGCAAAAGAAACTATCAGCTTACTTACCTTTTTAGCAATATTGGTTTCCTGTTCTTTGTCATTTTTTAGCATAACGGGTGATAGCCTTATCTCTGACGCAACAAATAAGGAAGCCCGGTCAACTTTTTCAGATAAGATCCTGTTTTCATCCCCAAGCTTTTTCATTGACTGCTGAAGACCTGTTATCTCTCCATTCAATTGCAACATCACCTCATTTAGCCTTTTCTTTTCCTCTTCGATATTAGTTTTTTCACCACGCAGTTCATCCACCAAAACCTGTAACTCAGCTATTTTTTTCCGGGCTGTTGTCATATCAGACTGACTGGCACCACGATTTCTGAGAATTCCATTTATCTCGGACCTTAACCTGTTGATTTCTCCCAGTTTCACATTTAATTCAGTCTTTAGAGAATCAGCACCGGAACGGGTGGCACTTAACTGCTGATCTAAGTTATTAAGAGAAGTAGCATATATTTTTCTCAGTGAATCCTGGACAGCCTCCGCTACAGCTATTGAATCCTTAATAAATATTTCTTTCCGGTGGTTGGTATATTGTGTTTTGTCATAGAGGTGATAAACCCATGTGCCTACCAAGCCGACTGAGAGCATAACCAATAACAGGGTTTTAATATCCTTCATAGGGACAAGCTATTAATAGAGAGAAATTTATTTTTTGAATGTAAAACCTTTGGGAGCTTTTAATATACCAAAGTCGTACATATTTATATAAATGTAAACAGGTTTTGCAAGACCCTGGTAGGTTACTTCATACCTGTCAAGCAAGCCGCCATTATTGATAAATCCGTTAGGTGTGGTGAAAGGACAGCAACTACCTTTTCTAACATATTCCACTTCCTCGCCATCTGGCCCCATCAATGCATTCAGGAATCTTCTTTCATTAAGCGGCCCTTCGCTGCTTTTTACTCCACCAACCATTATAGGGTTCTTTTCAGTATATCCATATGTTTCATCATCTGAGATTTCTTTCAGTTCAAATGTATTATTATTCAATAACCGGGCCTGCGATTTGGAATAGGTCTTATTACTGCTTTCTGATGCGGAATAACCGCCAGCCGAACCGGCAGATGTTGTTTTTTTGGATGATCCACATGCACTCAGGCTAAACACAACAGCCAGTAAGATGAATTTATACATTATACTATTTTTATTGATTTACCTCGAAATAGTCTGGTCTACATATGCAGAGACCCAGCCAACCTGTCCATTTTTTACAAGGTAGAATTGCTTGGTTTCAAAAGCAGATTCAAACTGACGCATGATTTTCCATAAAAGACCTGCGCCTGACATAAGTGATTTTTGATCAAAAACCTTATGCACCCTGGCAACTTCCTGCTTTATTTGTTCTTTTAAGTCAGGCCTGTCTACAACAGAAGAAAGGAAATCAGCTGAAAGAGCCCCAAAATTATTGACAAGTTTTTCATTGAACTTTACCAGCTCATTAAAAGTAATTGATATAACAGGGTAGTCAATCAATTCCGGATGCATGAGTGTTGCAGCAGCCCAGGCGATACCACCACTAACTGCAATATTATCACTGAGCGGATAGGCACCACTCGAGTTAACTGCATAAATGATATCTGCATTTTCAGCGTTCATCAATACCCTGGAAAGATTCTTACCGAAATTGGACATACTCATATCTCCGTCACATCTTTTTTCTGCCTCGTTGAAAGTGCTTTTTGTACCCCAATTCAATTGAAACAATTTAAAATTGCTGGTATTCATTCCATCTGGGAAGAAGCCTCCCTTTGTATTACCACTCCCGATATCAATTAGAAATGTAGTAAATCGTCTTTTATCAGGCACTATACCCAGGTGCGAAAGCCGGGCTTCCTGCATCACATCCACTATTTCCACCATTCTTTCAGGCTCGTTGATCCTGCTCCTGAATGAATCTATCAGTTGCCTGACCATACTTGTTTTCTGGTCTTTTTCTGCCTGCATTTTTACCCCACTGCTAATAACGGTGAAAATTCTTTTAGAAGGTATCTTTAGATCCTTTGTCGCTTTTGTATACAACCCATATAACCCATCCAGGGTAGCATTAAATGTTGGCTGGGAGAAACTAATAAAATCTGTATTTACAGATGTATCCTTAATAATATTAAATGCGCCGGTGCTTTGTGCATTTTTCCCAATTTCAATGATACTCATCTTTACTCCCTTTGAACCAACTTCAATACCGGTGTAAATTGAAGAATTATTATACTTGGGCTGCACAGTATTTTGAGCAACAGTTATTAAGGATGTTAGAAGAAGAGTAACAGGCAAAACTATTTGCCGGTAAATTTTGTGCAGCATGTTATATTTTTTACTTTATGATAAAAATACTACAATACAACGCAGTTTTACTTTATACTATTCAGGAAGGGATATAATGTGAAAAAAATGTGGTTAACATTCTTTCTGTTGCGATAAGACAAAAAAAACCGCCTCGAATAATACGAAGCGGCTTCATGCAGGAGTTATCTGCTTTTAACTGAATAAACCACCTTTTTTCAGGCTTCTTACACCTTCACCGATTTTAAATCCATTATGGTAGATTTCAACTTTATAATCACCAGTTTTGAAATCCCCTTGTTTGATAGGGAATTGAACCGGTTTACGGGTTCCCTGCTCATAATTTACAGGAATTCTTGCTGTAAATGTTTTTTCACCATCCTGACGGGTATTCAAAACGCTTCCTGCTTCAGAAATTACTTTTCCATCAGGAGCTGTTACGATCAGATACATATCAGCAGGACCTGATTTTGCAATACGGTTTTCAACATCAAATGAAACTACAAGCTTATCTACTTTCTTCGCAGTGCTTGTATTTTTCTCTTTTCCGCTTTTCTTTTCATCAACAGGAGTTACCTGTATGTTTGAAGCGCTGAAAGTAGATCCTACATCAACCGTTTTTTCCAGGCTTTCTTTTTCTGATTTAGTGGTTGTCAGGTTTGTTTCCAATGTTGCTTTTTCCTCTTTCAGAGTAGTATTAGCCGCTGTAAGCTCCTGGTTTTCCCCTGTCAGGCGGGATACCTCAGCTTCCAGGCTAGTGATCTTATCGTTTAATTCTGAGATCATCGTTCTTGCCTTGGCTAGTTGAGCCTGTGTTGCATTTTTATCATTCAGGATCTTGCGGATCTCCGATTTTTTAGCATCGATCTCTTTTTGTTTATCGGTCAACTGACCCTGAAGGTTATTGTTGGCACCCGTAACAGAGTCAAGTCTTGCCAGGGCATTATCAAACTCCATTTGAATATCTGTCTTTGCAGAGTCTAATGCAGCAATCTGAGTTTGTTGTTTAGAGATCGTTTCTCCGGATTTGTTTTTGTCCCAGAGAAGGTAACCCCAGGTACCCAAAAGGCCTGCGGCCAGCAAGCCTATCACGATATTCTTGCTATTCTTGTTTTTGTTCGGCTGGCTTTGGGGGGTGGCAGAAGCCGAAGGATAATTCGTGTTTGTCATACAAAATGGAATTTTTATTATTAAAATGATGGATTAGTAACTTTTTTTCATAAACCGGCCGCAAGTTATTTCAGTAGTTGCAAGCCAAATGAATAAATCCTGTTAAAACGTCCGGAACACAAGTTTTCGAAAACCGTGCCAGAATGAAACAGCCAGTTCCGGGGAGAGTTATTTTTTTTGTTCTTAATGCAACCTGAAAGCCTGTATCTTAGCGGCTTATGAGTGTGGAAAAGATAATTTCAGACTGGAAAAAGAAGCTGTTCAAGCCGGTTTATTGGCTGGAGGGAGAAGAGGAGTACTTTATCGATAAAGTCATCGAATTTGCCGAGCATCACATATTAGATGAGAGCCAGGCATCATTTAATTTAACTGTTTTTTATGGGAAGGACGCCAACTGGGCGGATGTACTGAATGCCTGTCGCCGCTATCCGATGTTTTCGGAACGACAGGTTGTCATTCTCAAAGAGGCCCAGCAAATGAAGGATGTGGAGAAGCTGGAACCATATATTGAAAACCCACTCGTTTCCACAGTGTTCGTTGTCTCTTACAAGGAAAAAAAACTTGATGCAAGGAAGAAGTTCGCAAAACTGGTGAAGGAAAAAGGTGTGTTGGTGACTACTAAGAAATTGTACGATAAAGATGTTCCCGGCTGGATACAGGAGTTGGTTCATTCCAAGGGGCTCACTATTACACCTAAGGGACTTGCATTGCTGGCGGATCATATTGGTAATGATCTGACCCGGATAGAGAATGAAATAGGTAAACTTTCTGTTAACCTTGGTAAAAGGACCAATATTACGGAAGACGATATCGAACAATATATCGGGGTAAGTAAAGATTATAATGTTTTTGAGTTACAATCTGCGCTGGCAGCAAAGGATCTGCCCCGTGCTATACGGATCATACAATATTTTGAGGCAAATCCCAAAGCGGGACCAATACAATTGATACTACCATCTTTATACAGCTTTTTCAGCAAGGTATTTATGGTTTTTGGGGCTGGCACCACAGATGAAAAAACGATTGCTGCAAGCATTGGTGTTAATCCATATTTCATGAAAGATTATACACAGGCTGCAAGGCTCTATACTTATCCCGGAGTCGAAAAGGTCTTATTATTACTTCATCAGTATAATCTTAGAAGTGTAGGTATAGGAAGTAATTCTGCTGAGGATACATCGCTAATGAAAGAGCTGGTGATAAAAATGCTTACCTGAACAGTCTCTTCAGTATTGTCCTAAATTCCCTTTCTTTGTGCAACGGATTAAAAGTCCTATTCATCTCCTGATAAATTTATAAATAAATGAAAAAAATCGTTTTCTCTTTAATTACATCTGTTACCCTTTTACTTACAAGCTGTCTTGAAACGACCCAGGAAATAACTTTGAACGAAGATGGCAGCGGTACTATCTCAAATACCAATGATATGAGTGCCCTTATCGGAATTGCCAAGCAAATGGGAGGGGGGGAAGATATGCAGGGGGCAGACCAGGTAATTGATTCCAGTATTTCAATGGTGGAAGGGGCCGACAGTATACCTAACCTTACAACAGAAGAAAGAGAGCTGGCGAGAAAAGGTAATCTTCGCTTCAATGTGGACGTTAAGAATGAGAAGTTTCTTACCAGGCTTTCATTTCCGTTTAAGACACCTGCAGAAATAACTGTGTATAACAAGCTTTCTGGTAAGATAATGGCAGAAACAATGAAAGAACAAATGGGAGAGGGGATGCCTATGGGTGGTGAAATGCCGGAGCCAAGTTCTTTTGATGATTATTATACTGTTGAGTTTACAAACGGGTTGCTGACAAAAACACTCAATAAAGAAAAATTCGCCAAGGTGGAAGATGATGAGTACATGAAAAGCATGAAGGAAACTGCTGCAATGGGATTAACTATGAAGGCAAACTATGTTATTAATCTTCCAAGACCGGCTAAAGTTGCTGAAGGGAAAGGGATCAAATTGTCTGAGGATAAAATGAAGGTAACCATATCTTCAGACCTGGATGATTTCCTGGATGATCCGGTAAAACTTGAATTCAGAATAGAGTATTAATAATTAATAGGAAAAAGTGGATTGGAAATCAATCCACTTTTTTTTATAATACCTTGAGGCTATCTACTTTATCCTGGTCGATCTGCTTTACCAGTTCATCCAGGCCATTGAATTTGACTTCCTCCCTGAGATATTTTTTGACAAATACTTTTAAAGTCTGATCATAAATCTCTTTATCAAAGTCAAAAATATTTACTTCCACCACCCTTTTTTTTCCATCCACCGTTGGCCTGAAACCAATGCTCATCATGCCTTTCAGTTTTTCACTATACCCTTCCGGCTGTGCATACACAGCATATATTCCATTGCCAGGGATTATTTTTTCCTCGTCGTTGATTTTGAGGTTAGCAGTAGGGTAACCCAGTTTTCTTCCCAGCTTGTCTCCATGTATTACTTTCCCTGAAAAGAAAAAATCATAGCCGAGTAGTTTATCTGCAGTAGCTATATCGTTATGCAGTATGGCTTGTCTTATATTGGTAGAGCTGATGGATATGTTTTCCAGTATATGCTTGGGTATTTCTTTTAAGTGATAGTTATATTCGACAGCTTTTTTTTCAAGCAAACGATAATCACCCATCCTGTCACGACCGAAGCGATGATCGTAACCAATAATGATGGAATGAGGATGAAATTTGTCCACCAGGAAATCTTTGATATAATCTTCGGCAGACTGGTTGGCAAAAGCATCGGTGAATGGTACTACCACAAGATGGTCTATACCCAACTGTGCAAGTAAGTCGATCCTCTCGGTTAGCGTATTGATGAGCCGGATGCCGAGTATAGCGGAAGAAACCACCTTTCGGGGATGCGGATGAAAGGTAATAATTACAGTTTCACCATTTTGGCTTTTTGCCTCTGTTTTCAATTTATCGATGATCTGGCGGTGTCCCATATGCACCCCATCGAAGGTACCAATGGTGATAATGGCATTTCTGAAAACGGGTAATTGTTCAATGTCGTAATGTACCTGCATAAATTGCTGCGAAGATAAATATTAGTCATTAGTAAGCACTGGTAAGTCTTTACGCAGGAATGGTTAGTTTTGCGGCACAAATTTTAGTATGAGCCTGTATTCAAAAAGAGGGGTTTCTGCACAAAAAGAAGAAGTGCATGCCGCCACCAGAAACCTTGATAAGGGTCTTTATGCAAATGCCTTTTGCAAAATATACCCCGATGTATTGTGTGGAGATGATGCTTGGGTGAATGTGATGCATGCTGATGGTGCCGGCACCAAAAGTATACTGGCCTATCTGTACTGGAAAGAAACGGGTGATGTATCGGTGTGGAAAGGCATAGCCCAGGATGCTATTGTAATGAACCTGGACGATCTTCTTTGTGTGGGCATTTATGATAACCTGCTTTTTTCTTCCACTATCGACCGGAACAAGAATCTAATCCCTGCTGAGGTGCTGGAAGCAGTGATTACCGGAACCCAGGAATTCTTTGATACGATGAAAAATTTCGGTGTCAATATCAGCTTTATGGGAGGCGAAACAGCTGATGTGGGAGATATAGTAAGAACGATTGCAGTGAACGGAACAATGACTGCCCGCTGGCCCAAATCAAAACTGGTTACCAACGAAAAAATAAAGGCAGGTAATGTGATTGTTGGATTGGCAGGTTTTGGACAGGCCAACTATGAGGCATCATATAACAGTGGTCTTGCCAGCAACGGACTGACCAGCGCCAGGCATGATGTACTGCATAAAACATACGGGGCAAGATTTCCGGAAAGTTATGATACATCACTGGATGAATCGGTGGTATACATCGGCCCACACAGAATGACTGATGAAGTGGAGTATGGAGGATTAAAATACGAAGTCGGAAAGTTGTTGCTTTCTCCTACCAGAACTTTTGCCCCTGTGATGAAAGAATTGCTTGAGAATCATTTTGAGTCTATACATGGACTCATTCATTGCAGCGGTGGCGGACAAACCAAATGCCTGAAATATGTTCCTGAAAATGTTCGCATCGTAAAAGACAATTTGTTCGAACCACCTGTAATTTTCAAACTTATTCAGCAAGCCAGTAAGTCGGATGACAGAGAAATGTACCAGGTATTTAATATGGGTACAAGGGTAGAGATTTATACCAACGAAAATGACGTCGATGCTATTATAGCTGTCTCAAAAAATTTTGGTGTGGATGCACAGGTTATCGGAAGAGTGGAGGAGAGCGAAAGAAAAGAAATGCAGATTAAAAAATCAAATAGTATTCTTACTTACTAGTCCACTACATAATAAAAACGAGACGCTATTTTTTTATCTACCCCGTTTTCACGGATGATGATCCTGTCAATAGTAATCAGTTTCCCGGCTTTGGAGTTCTTCATTTGGTATAGAGTAGCCTGATTGAATTCATTCCCGGTATTATATATAGATATAATTTCCCTGGCATCATTATCAATAGTGAAAGTATAACTGATTACTTCTGTTCCAGGAGGAATTTGTAGCAGTTCCGTGACATTTACTTTTTGAAGGTTGCTCACAGAAATCTCAGGCCTTTTTAATTTAACCTGAACTCCTTCAATTGGCGGTCTATACTCAGGGACTGTTCTGATTGGAAAAATTATTTCTTTAATTGGCACTTTTTTATTGCCATCAAGAGTATAAAAGGATAATGTTGAATTATCAGAAATACTGGTCACTGTTATAATAAAATCATTATTATACCTGCTTACAGTGCCGTGGGGTTTTATATCAGCAGAAATCTTGCTGATATCATATCCAGGGGCATCTATTTTTATAGTGTTATGTATGCCTATATAGAGTATCTTTGGATCCAGTCTGATAGGTAAGTTACTAGTCAGGAGAGAAGCTGTTTTATTGTAAATAGTGAGGTTTTCTTTGACCTTAACATCTGTAACTGGTGTAATATCAACTACCACCACTTCATTCAGCATATTTGTGGGATTGCTTCCTTCAGTTTTGGAAACCTTATCTCCTTTTCCCACTACAAATGTGATGGGTTGTTTCTTATATGCTTTTACGTGTCTGCCATTCTGAAGGGCAGGAATCCACTTAGGTCCTTTTTTAATTACTCTCATGGCTTCCTCTTCCATGCCATATCCATGTTTGGTAAGTGATCTTACGTTAGTAATAAATCCGTCAAGATCAACGATAAACTGGACAATTACCGTATAGGCTCCGGCAGGTGCTTTATTAATGGTGGGTATTGAAGCATTCAGGTTCCTTTCCAGATAGAGCCTCCATTTAGAATCGCCTCCCGGGAATGAGGGTTCAATTTCAATTTTGTCAAATATTTTATTATCTGTATCAGAAGGTTTAGTTGTATCTGCCGGCAACGAAGGCAACTCCAATTTCATAACGGTGGCATTTTTAAAAACGGTTACTCCTTTTTTTGCCTCTGCGCCATATAATTTTGTGGCATATTCATCGTTTTCCGGATAGATAATTATTTGTTTGGCAACAATCTTTTTCCCAAGAATATAATCGTAAGGTTTCTTTTGACCGTTTACAACTATTAATGAGTGATTAATATCCGGAACTGCTTTTTTAGAGTCTGATTCAAAGACAATGGAGTCAGCAGAAATATACATTGCATTCTTAGAATCAGTAAAATGTATATAGCCAGAAACCCTTCCTTCAACATTCTTTTCAAATAGTTTGTTTATTACCGGAGTAGTGTCCGAAAATATTGCTTTTCTTTCTTCCCAGTCTGTACTTTTTTGTTGCATGATATATTGGTCAATTGCCAGCAGTATGCTTTCAGCAATTTTCTCCTGGTTGTCTGTGTTTTTGATGAACTTCAGGTCTTTTTCATTACTTATATATCCGCATTCAATTAAGGCAGAGGGGCAATTACTATTTTCAAGCACCCATACAGATTGTTCTTTTTGCTTCGCAACATTATCTACAGTGTAGTTTTGTGCCAGGTACCCAAGCAGGATAGAGGCCAGTATTTTATTTTCGCTGCCAAAGTTTTTTGCTTTTGAGGGAATAACCACTTCAAACCCTGTTTTTGTTTTATTGGGTGAGGAATTTACGTGTAGTGATAAGAATAGAGCCGGTTTTTGCTGGTTTCCGAATTCTGACCTTGCTTTTAGTTCCGGAAGTATATCAGTTTCCCTTGTCAATATAATTTTTATATTCTCATCTTCATTCAATGCCTTTATTTTTTGGGCAATTGCTAACGCAATATCTTTTTCTGCAGTTCCGTCAGTTGCGATGGCTCCTTTATCTGTACCTCCATGCCCAATATCTATGACAACAGTAACCGGACCATTAGAGCTATCAATAAAAGAGCTCTCCTTTTTGTTTTTGTAGCTGAAAGCAAAGAGAATCACAGCAAGGGCAGTGAGTGGCAATAGCATCAGTTTCCGTAAATACCGGTGGCTTGTTTTTTTTGAAGAAGTAATCATGGCTATACGTCTTTTTATCTGGTTATGAAAAAAAGGGTTGACAAGAGATTGATTGGTGTTCAATGCCTGCATCAGTAATAGTTCGGCATACTGCCATTTTGTATTTTCTGTTATGGCAAACTGATCGGCCAGGAATTCATGAATGGCTTTTATTTCCTTTTTAATAAGATGGAAAAAGGGATTGATCCAACAAGCTACTGTTAGCAATTCAAGGTAAATCACATCCCAACTGTGTCGTTGCTCAATATGAAATAACTCATGACGGAATATTTGTTCTCCTTTCTCCGATTGCAATTCAATTTTCTTATTCCAGAACAGCCAGCGGAAAAAAGAAAAGGGAGTGCCTGGTTCCTCAGTGTTGACAAAATGTATTTTGTCTAATTTCTCAACAGGATTGGTTTTGATTATTTTTCTGATTTTCAAAATAGAAAAAATAATTTTCAACAAAATTGTTAAGGCGATAAGTATATAAAATGTAATAGCAAAGTTTTTCCATGTAAACCACTCATAATATGTTTTTGGTTTTGTAACTGATATAGCCTTTTCCTCAATACCAGGTGAAGAAATTATCGAAAGCGTATGTAATACAAATGACGAATCGGTTTCAGCGTCGTTGAAGTATATGGGTATACTCAAAAAAGGGATCGTAATGCTTAAAACCGTTGCAGCCAGCAGGTAAAACCTGTTGTACTTGTGGAATCTTTTGTTTCGCAATACAAAGTGGTAGTAGCTGTAAAGTATGCAAGAGATGATGATTACCTGGAACCCGTAATAGAATAATGCTGTCATTTTTGCTGGTTTAGCTGTTTCTTAATTTGTTTGAGCAGCGTTTCCAGTTCTTCCACTGAAATATTGTTCTCCTTTACTAAGTATGAAACTACATTGCTGAAAGAACCTTCAAAATAGTTTTTGGCAAGTTGCTTGATACTCTTGCCGGAATATTCTTGCTTGGAAATAAGGGGAGAGTAGCGGTGTTGCCTTCCCAGCACTTCTACCCCAACAAATTCTTTTTCAACAAGTATTTTAAGAAGTGTTGCTACAGTGTTCTGATGCGGTTTGGGTGCAGGCATTGCATCTACAATTTCTCTAAGGAAGGCTTTATCCAATTTCCATAACGACTGCATCACTAGTTCTTCTGCTTTGGTAAGCGGTTTCATCTTTTATGATTTATGAAATCAAATCTAAAACTAATTTTTTAGTTAAACAACTAAAAAATTAGTTAAAGTAAGTTTTTCTGTTTTTTCAGCCTCAGTTTGCTTTATTTTGCACCAAACCCATAAATAATGTCCGAGCCAATCATTGAATTGAAAAATGTAAACATTTACCAGGGCAATAATCTCATCTTGCAAGGAGTGAATCTGACAGTAAATAAAGGAGAATTTGTTTACCTGGTAGGTAAGACCGGCACCGGTAAATCAAGCCTTTTAAAAACCTTATACGGAGAACTGGAATTAAGAGAAGGAGAAGCTACAGTAGCCGGTTTTAACCTGCGGGGTCTTGATTGGAAAAAAGTACCTTACCTGCGCCGCAATCTGGGAGTGGTGTTCCAGGATTTTCAGCTGCTTACAGACCGTAACGTAAATGATAATCTGAAATTTGTTCTGCGGGCCACCGGCTGGACGGACGAAAAGCTGATGAATGAAAAAATTGCTGATGTGCTTGATAAAGTAGGGTTGAGGTCAAAAGGATTCAAAATGCCTTTTGAATTGAGCGGTGGAGAACAGCAACGTATTGATATCGCAAGAGCTTTATTAAACTCCCCCAAGCTTATATTGGCTGATGAACCTACCGGTAATCTTGATCCTGAAACATCAGATGAGATCATGAACCTGATCTTCCAGATATCCAGGGATTATAATACGGCTGTAGTAATGGCATCTCATGATTATATTGTGGTACAAAAATTTCCTGCCCGGATGATAAGAACTGAAAGAGGCCGGGTAATCGATAATGCTACCATAAATATTGAATAAGCTGTCTGACATTCATTTCATTGTTAAACGTATCTGACAGTAATTTTTCCCTTAATCTTTTTTCCTCTTCTGTAAACGGCTGATGATTCAGTTGCATTATTATTGACCCAATGGCATTAGCTGTAGTACCTGTATGGCAGGCTGCTTCCAGCCCTGTATCCTTTATCATCGCCTCATTTACCACACAATGTCTTCCCTCAAAAAGGGCATGTAAAAGCTTTAATTTAATTCCAGTGTTACTAAACGCAGGAAGTATATTGATATGAGCCTTCTTGACAAGATCATTTATTTCGGAAGCAGAAGGGTTTGCTACCAGGCATGTGTGCTGGCAGAGATGAGCCAGCTTTTCTAATCTCCTGGAAGGGTCTTTACCTGCAATGACAAAGGGTATTTTTATCTTTGAAAATACTTTTGTAAGCAGCCATATTGCTGCTTTCTCATTCTCTGCCACAGAAAGATTGCCATGATATAGACAAAAATTGCCTATTCCTTCAGGAGAATTTACTGTTTTGAAAGGAGTAAATGCAGGAAGGAAGAAACTGTTTATTAAACCTGCAGTTTTGAAATGGTGCTCATCTTTTTTTGTGATGCAGGCATAAATACTATTCTCTGGTAACTGGCACTCATACTTTTTAAGAAGGTGACTCTCGAACCAGTAGTATATTTTTTTGAGAATATTGGATGTGGCTGCAGCTAAATGCCTGTAATATTCAGTTTCATTATTATGCAGACGTACTACTATTTTTCTGCTGTCCTTATTTATATCCGCCAATATGCCGGTACAATGCACACCTTCCAGCAGAACAGGATAATCATCATGTTGCAGGTTTTTTATCAGTTCGGTACTCATCCGGGAAGAAACGATATAAGGAATAGAAAATGAAAACCCCTTATGTCCTGTCCTTCTCTCGTATACATGTATGGTTTCGCAATATTGATTCAGTTCATTAGGATTTCCTCTTTTACCATAGGAAAAATAATGAAGATGAATTCTGATCCCGGCTCTATGTAATGCTTCTATCCTGTAAAGCATATCAATGGCACCCCCGTAATCGGCCGGCCAGGGTACACCAAAACAGACAATATGTAAGTGCCGGGTCAAACAGTAAATATTGATTGGTAAAAGGATACTAATTTTTTTTCTTCCTCTTGCCAGTTTAACTCTTCCCTGGCTTTAAGACAATTTTGTTTCAATCTTTTGTATAAAACGTCATTTACCAGTAAATTGTTGATAGCATCTGCAATTCTTTTTGGTTCTTTACTTTCGATAAGCACCGCCACTTCAAACTGGTCGTTTATTTTTTTGTATTCAGGGTAATCAACCGTTACTTGTGGCAGGGTTGCATGGATATAATCAAAGAACTTATTTGGCAAAGCCAGGTATTGATTTAATCCTTCTTTTTCAGGAACCGCTACACCAATATATGCCTGTTGGGCGATACTGAATAATGAGGAAGGAGGTAACATACCTTTTAGTTCAACTTTGTCCTGTAACTGGTATTTTTCGATCAATTTTTTTAGTTGTGCCATAAAATTACCGTCACCGCAAATCACCAGCCGGCTATTCACCCACTGCATAGCAGGTATAAGGTATTCAAATCCCCTTGCTTCATTGACAGCACCCTGGTATAAAATAAATCTTTCAGTTGTTGGTACAGCAGAAAGTTTCTCTAACACCGGTACATTTCGAATCGTAGCATACTTAACTCCGTATCGTCGTTGAAATTCCGCTGCAATGCTATCGCTTACGGTGTAGCCATATTGAAATTTTGGCACCGCCTTCTTTTCAATTCCCAGCCAGGCTTTTTGTATGGCAGGCCGGCTGATCACTTCTTTTAATTCTGAGAATAATTCATGGGCATCGTAGATGCGGGGAATTTTTTTCCACCGGGAGATATATAATGAGGGTAAAATCGTATCAAGGTCTATGGCACAAATGGCATCCATCTTCTTAAGTAATAAAAACAGGAAAAGACGAATATTATATTCAGCATAGAACATTTTTCCTCTGGAAAACCAGCAACTGATTCTCCTTTGCGTAAAACTTTTTGGCGATAGAGGGGGAGAAGACCGAAGTTTTCGCCCGACTAGTGTAACCGAATAGCCGTTTGCTGCCAGTGAAGTGCAGATCCGGTGCATCCGTTGGTCGTAGGTGAGATCGTTTGTGACTGTAAAGTATATCTGTTTCAAAAAAACTCCTGATGGTTATTAAAAGGAAAAGGTTTTGCAAATATGCAAAACCTTCCGCTCATTAGAGTATTTTAATATCAGGGTCTCATATTGACTCCATCCATTCCATTTTGATCCTCCTGGTTTTTGTTGCTCTTTCTTTTAAATAATGAAGCATCAAATTTACCAAACCTCCAGCTGAAATTTATACGTAGTATCTGTGGATCACGGCGGCGAAACACATCCTGGATAAAGAAAGGTGATTCTGAATGTGTATCTGAAACCCTTGTTCTGAAAATGTCATTCATATTGATTGAGAGAGAAGCCTTGTTATCTTTCATAAAATTGTAACGGATAGCGGCGTCTACATAATATACTGGTCTTACATACCCTTGGGCAGAAGTACTTTGTCCAAACATTCCACCACGTCCGCCACCACCTCCACCGCTGCCGCCGGGAGGAAGAATTGTTTTGGATTGGTAACTACCGGATAATTGAAAACTGAGTTTGTTTGAAGCTTTAAAATTATTATTGATTTTAACGAACCAACTGACAAACTGATCCTGTTCCGGTATTGATGGATCATCAATATCAATTTTAGAAGTAAATATGTTGAGATTTGTGGTAAGTTCCCACCACTTTACGATATTATTCTTAAGGGTGGCTTCAAAACCCGTCACATAACTTGAATTTGCATTAATGTATGTATTTATCAGTTGGTCCTTGCCAGTGATCGGTTCTGTTTCTACTTCCTGGAAACGGGTGATAAGGTCATTTGTATTTTTGTAATAGGCAGAAAGCAATAAATTATCTTTATTCTTGAATATCTTCTGGTAGGATAACTCAATGGAATTGGTAAATTCTGGTTTTAGGCCAGGATTACCTTTGCTAAGGTTCAAAAAGTCAGAGGAGTCAATGAAAGGAGATAATTGCCAGAAATTAGGTCGGTTGATTCTCCTGGAATAGTTCAACTGCAATTCCTGGTCACTCTTCATTTTCTGGCTTAGGAAAACACTTGGAAATAAACTAACAGGAAAATTAATATCAAATTTTTCATTTGTTTTGGCGAGTTCTCCTTTATAGTTTGAGCTTTCTATTCGTAGTCCCAACTGGTAGCCGAAATCTTTTATCTTATTACTGAAAGTAGTATAAGCGGCTAAAACCCGGTCGTTGCTGGTGTAATCAATTTGTGAAGCAGGCTGAATGATCAGGTCGCCGGTTACCGGGTCTACAGTATAAAATGCATTGGTACTGGTATTTTCACTAAAAGCAGCTCTTACTCCAAGCTCCAGTTTTGAGTTATTGCTGATCGGATTGACAAAATCTCCCTGGATAATGATGCTGTTATTATCACCATCACCTATTTGCCGCTGTTTTTGAATATCTTTTATAGTTGTGAGATCCGGATTAAAATACTCTGTAGTTATCAGGTTGTCATTAGGACCAGTTCTTCCCCGGTAATTAATATCGGCGGTAAGTTCACGGCCTGCCTTGGGAAAATTATGCTTGAAATTAATGGAAGCACCAAGGTTGTTAAACTCCCTGGTCATATCCGAATACCTTTTTGTAAGTGATGTAGATACCGGGGTACTCAGTGTATCTGTAAGTAGGTTTGTAACATTTAGAGGATTGAAACTTCCTTTACCTAAATTCACACTGCCTGAAAGTGTAGAACGGTTTGTAATAAAATAATCGATTCCGGCCCGGCCAAATATGAAATTACCGTCAAATTCAGACCGGTCTGTTTGAAAGAGCGAAATATCAGGGTTATCGATTAATGACAATCTCTCCGTTGTTCCTGTACCGATTGATCTGCGCTGGTTGAAATTTCCACTTACAAAAGCATTGATCTTATTTTGCCTGATATTGATATCACCACCCAACCCAATCCGGCCACGGGAATCAATATTTGTCCTGATACTACCGTTATAACCAACTTTCCTGTTCTTTTTAAGAATAATATTTAGTATCCCGGCGCTGCCACCTGATGCATCAAACTTTGCTGAGGGATTCGTAATGATTTCCACACTTTCTATAGCGTCGGCAGGAATTTGGTCAAGCTCCATAGTAGTAGGTCTTCCATCCACAAAAATCTGCGGTGCATTGTTTCGTAAAGAAACATTACCATCAATGTCAACATTCAATGAGGGCACATTCCGCATTATATCAACTGCCGTACCGCCTGCTGAAACAATATTTTTGTCAACATTGAATATCTTTCTGTCAATTCCCAGTTGAAGACTTGGCTTTTCTGAAGTAACAGTTACATTCTCTAATACTTTATCTTCAATATCAACTTTGATATTACCCAAATCTTTATCCAATGCATTCATCATGCTGGTCATATCTCCATTATTAGAACCATTGGGTTTGAGATCGAAAGAAACAGTTTGCTCGTAAGGCTTGAAGCCAACTACTGTTACCTGTAATTTAAATTGTCCGAATGCTGGAATATTTTCAAGCCTGAATTCACCATTCGCTTTTGTGATCATACCTGCGATCGCCACTTCTTTTCTCTTCTTTGTGGCCGAGTCAAACTTGTTTTGCAAAAGCTGTACAGACGCATACTCAATTGGCCTCATCGACTTGGCTTCAATAAGCTTCCCGTAAAATGCCCCCGTCATTTGTGGCCGGCCAGCGGCAGTTCTGTTACCGCCACCCGAAGGAACCTGTGCAGATGTATAATAAGTGATTAATAATGAGGATAATAGAATAATGGTATGTCTCATTTCATTGATTTGATAGTTAGACGCTTAAAGCTGTTTGAACTTGCTGACTTTTTTATGACAACTTGATGAATGGCTTAATGACAATTATAAAAGGGGAAAGTTCAGGTTATTGTTATTTAGGTGGTATTAAACGGTGAGTTCGGTGATCAGGATTTGTAACAGGCCAATGATAAAGCCTATAACTGCACCGATAATTTCCACAAACCTGAACTCTTTAGACATGATCTGGTAGAGAACCTCTTCCAGCTTGTCCGAGGAGAACCCGGCTACCTTTTGTATAACGATATGTTCAAGATCCAGTTCAGTTTTCAGGTTAGCGGCGTACTGTTTCATTACAACCGGAAACAATGATTCTATTTCCGTCATAAACGCACCCTTCAGTTTAGTTATCGTTTTATCTCCGATAAACATGCTGATCACAGGCATTTCAATACTTAACCTGTTGCGCAGAAAATCATCAACATGATTTTCTATCAGCGGCATTATTTTTTTCAGGTTCTCCGGGCTGCTTATTTTTTGCTCGATGTCTTCAAAAGAAAGGAATTCGGCGCTTACCAGCTTACCCAGTTTTTCGGCAAACTGCTGTTGTCTTTTTGGAAATATGCCCTGGAAAGTAATTCCTAATATTCTTTTAGGTTCTCTTGGATGGAAAAGCATTTTAATAGCTACCCAGTTGGTAACCCAGCCGATAAAAGCAGAAATGACAGGAATAATAAGTAACCAGTAGTTCATAAAATCTATAAAATTAGACCCCGTATCTTATGAAACGGGGTCTTTTGGGGTGGCTAACCGGGTTCGAACCGGCGACCCTCAGAACCACAATCTGATGCTCTAACCAGCTGAGCTATAGCCACCATTTTGAGGCTGCAAAAATAAGTAAAATGCATTTTTGTAAAAAATAAAAGAACGTATTATTTCGATTAAGCAGGGGTTACAACGAAAGTTTACTAATTCAACAGCTCAACCATTCATCAAAAACCATTGTTAAAAGCCTGTAAAAGCAAGAAAAACAGGCTTTTTGCGTTATTTTTGATACTATGTCCAATACATTTAAATACCTCATGAATATGAAAAGACTTCCAATAGTGATATTGATGATAGTGGCGGCCTCTTTCCTAGCCTTTAAAACAATGGGTAAAGGAAACAATATCCCTCCCGGCAACTATGAAAAGATCATGAAATTAGTGGGTGAGATGTTGTCCCACGGCCATTACAGTCCCCAGGATATTAATGATGCGTTTTCTAAAAAAGTTTTTAAAAAGTATATAACTGAGCTTGATGCTGATAAAACTATATTTCTGCAGAGTGATATTGAAGCACTGAAAAAATTTGAAACAAAGATCGATGACGAAATAAAAGGCGCCCCGGTTGAGTTTTCACTAGCAGTCGGCAAGATCTTCAATAAAAGGGCAGAGGAATCAGCTGCTATTATTAATTCAATCCTGTCAGTACCATTTGAATTTTCAACTGATGAAGAGGTGCTGTTGGATACGGATAAGATCGGATTTGTAACCACCGCAGCTGAACAGAAAGACAGATGGAGAAAGAAACTCAAGTTCATGACACTAGAACGCTATGCCGATCTTTTGGATGTCAGGGAAAAAAATAAAGGAAAAGAAGGGTTTGTGGTGAAAACTGATGAAGAACTGGAGAAAGATGCCCGTGACAGGGTAAAACGCATTATGGACAGGACATTTGAACGGTATCGCTTTAAGTTCAATGATGACGATAAGTTCAATATGTATGTGAATACGATCACTACTACTATGGATCCGCATACAGAATTTTTCCCGCCTGTTGATAAAAGATATTTTGATGAAGAAATGAGCGGCAGTTTTTTTGGTATTGGCGCTTCCCTGCAATATGATGACGGAAATATTAAAATTGCCAGCATACTTACCGGAAGTCCTGCTTACAAATCAGGAGAATTACAGGCCGGTGATATTATTCAGAAAGTAGGACAGGGGAAAGAAGAACCTGTTGATCTGACCGGTTACCTCGTTACAGATGCTGTAAAAGTGATCCGTGGTAAAAAGGGAACGGAAGTAAAGTTAACCGTAAAGAAACTGGATGGGGGAATCAAGGTTGTTTCTCTTATCCGGGATAAAATAGTGCAGGACGAATCTTTTGCCCGCAGCGCCATTGTAAATGAGAATGGTTCAAAGATCGGATACATCTTCCTGCCGGAGTTTTATGCCAACTTCGAGGACCCCAATGGCAACCGTTGCTATATCGATGTGGCGAAAGAGGTAAATAAACTGAAAGAAGAAAAAGTGGATGGTATTGTGATCGACCTGCGCAATAATGGCGGCGGTTCATTATATGATGTGGTGCAAATGGCGGGGTTATTTATAGAAGATGGCCCGATTGTACAGGTAAAAGACAGGGATAACAAACCAAGTGTTTTGAAAGACAAAGACCGTAATGTTTTATATACCGGACCGCTGGCCGTGATGGTGAATGAATTCAGCGCCTCTGCATCAGAGATATTTGCTGCTGCCATCCAGGATTATGGCCGTGGCGTGGTGATCGGAAGCACTTCTACTTATGGCAAAGGAACTGTTCAGCGAAATATTGGCCTTGATCCTGAAAATGGATTTTCTATGTCCAACTCTGACCTGGGAACCATAAAGCTAACCTTGCAAAAATTCTATCGCATTAACGGGGGATCTACACAACTAAGAGGAGTTTCATCTGATATTGTGTTGCCCGATAACCTGGAGCACCTGAAAGTAAGAGAAAAGGATAGTGATGATGCTTTACCATGGGATGAGATCACCAAAGCTTCTTATAAAACATGGGATGCGGGATACAGCCTTGAAACGATCAAACAACTGAGCAACCAGCGGCTGGAAAATGATCCTACATTCAGACTGATCGCAGAAACAACAGAATGGTTGTCGAAGCAAAGTGAAAAGAAATATTCATTGCAGTTAGATAAATACCGCAAAGAACAAGAACGTATCAAAGCAAGTGTGAAGCAACTTGAATCACTGCTGAAATTAAAGGGGCAATTGGATGTTTCAGCATTACCGCAGGAGGCAAACCGCTGGGCGGATGATAAACCCAAGCAGGAACGCTTTGCCCAATGGCTGAAAACCCTTCAAAAAGATATTTACCTCGACCAGGCAGTAAAAGTGATGAATGATATCATTAGTCAGCAAAACCTGGTAAAAGGGAAACCTGTTACTAATGAGCCGGCAAAGAAAGCTTTTTAAGAAATAAGACAACAATAAAAAAAGTCCTGTTACTCAACAGGACTTTTTTTTATAACAAGTTATCAGAGATATCTTTCTTTTATAATGTTCAGGTGATGAGTAAGGTGCCCGGCAATGATAAAGCCAATGCCAAGTACATATACTTGTTTCCCGTTGGATATGCCTGCTGTTTCCAGTTGTTCATTATCAAAAGAGGAAAATAATATTTCGGTAGAGCGCCGCACTGCTTTGAATTCATCCAGCATATCATCCCAGTTTCTCATCTGTGCTTTTGACCTGGCAGCATATTCATTTTCATCAAAACCGGGTAGGCTTTGTTGCTCGCCGCGGGCAATGCAGAGGGCTCTGTAGGCAAACACTCTTTCCGCATCAATAATATGCTGCAGCACTTCTTTTATTGTCCACTTATCCTGGCCATAACGGTATTCTCTTTTTTCTACCGGAAGATTTTCGAGGAATTGTACAAAAGTGCTGTGCTGTTGTGTCAGCGCCGGTAAAAGATTGTCTCCCTCTACCTGGGCAATATAACCGTGAAACCACTCCGGTACTCTTGACAGATCAGGACGGGCCATATTAAATTATTTCTGCGTTGGTTTACTGTTTAATGGGGCGCCTACAGCTATATCACAACGGTGACCTGGCTGTCCGTGTGCCGGGTTAAGACCAGCAGCTACTGCACCTCCCGGAGCCGGGTTGGTATTAATAACCGGGGCAGCAGGTGATGGGGTTGGTGTTATCGTGGCCGGCTGAGAAACAGTATTCACTGTTGGCTGTGTTGGTTTGCTGTCCAATGGCGCACCAACCGGAATGTCACAGCGGTGACCGGGCTGTCCGTGTGCCGGGTTGAGACCTGCTTTGCTGATAACCGGTGCTGAAGGCTGATTAACTGAATTTACCGGGGTAACAGTATTTACAGCAGGTTGTTGCTGCACAGGCATTGTTCTCGCCGTATCAGCTCCGTTTGCAGCGGCAGGCTGCACTGTCGATGATGTGTTAACAGGGGTAGTAGTGGTTTCTTCGTCTGAAGAATTGCCACAACCTGTTGAAGCCACCAGCAATACTAAAGCGGGTAAAAATTTGATATATTTCATTTGTAAATTTTTAAAAGAAATGAGATGCAAAATAGGTAAGTTTTGCGAAAGCCTTGTTGTAATGTTGCAAACGGTATTCACTTCTTTTTTATGTTTAAAATAATTGCTCATGAATAAAAATATCCTTTTTGCTGCCTGCATGTTGATCCTTTTCCTTTCCTGCAACAATAAGGAAAAGATGACGGAACCGGCATATCAACTGGTTTGGGCTGATGAATTTGCTACTCCAGGGCAACCCGATGCAGCTAAATGGAATTATGAAGTGGGCGGGCATGGCTGGGGCAACCAGGAACTGCAGTTCTATACCGACAGGCGTTCAGAAAATGCAAGGGTGGAAAACGGGTACCTTATCATTGAAGCAAGAAAAGAGAACTGGCAGGGAATGAATTACACTTCAGCCAGGCTGGTGACCAAAGGAAAAGCTGAGTGGCAGTATGGAAGGATTGAAGTAAAAGCGAAGATCCCTTCAGGAAGGGGCACCTGGCCTGCTATCTGGATGCTGGGCGCTACCACTCCGCTGAACTGGCCCGACGACGGTGAGATTGATATCATGGAGCATGTAGGATTTAACCAGGGAACTGTGCATGCTTCCATTCATTGTAAAAAATACTATCACAGTATAGGAACACAAAAAACAGCTACCATTCCGGTACCGGATTGTTCAGACAGTTTTCATGTATATGCAACAGAATGGGATAAGGATAGTGTAAGGGTATCGGTGGATGGCAATACCTATTTCCGTTTTGCAAATGAGCATACAGGCTATGAAGCTTGGCCTTTTGATAATAAAATGTTTTTGCTGCTGAATATCGCAGTAGGCGGAGCCTGGGGCGGACAGCAGGGAGTTGATGACAGCATCTTTCCTAAAAAGATGGAGATTGACTATGTACGGGTGTACCAGAAGAAGTGAAATGGCTGCAGCCCATATTTGTCAGATCATCTATCCTTCCGGAATTGCCACCATTTCTTTGATTTATTGGCTCGCCAGATGATTGCGGGCAATCTCCTTCCTTAGACTTTATTGGCGGACTTATTTTAAATACCGTTGGAATGATTGTGTAAAATGAATAAACGGAATCCTCAAGCCCGTTCTCAAATTGTTTGGCAGTTTTTGCAAACGGAAATATTTTGTTTTTGTCGTCAAGGGCAATGCTTATGGTTTGTGTGTCCTGGTCAACCTGTAGTGTAGCCTTCCCTGATATCAGGGAAGGCTACACCCCAATAGCACAAATGCGTATGTTGTACGTTCGCACACGCTACTTGTTGGTCGACGCCATTCTATGAAGTTGCCATTTCCCATTAATCTTTTTGAATACTGCTAGCCAAGCGTAGTGAGTAGTATCTAATTTGTGATCCTCTGATTTGGCTCTGGTGATTACAACTTTTTCGACTACTGATGTAGCCATCGTGGCATCATCTGATATGCTGATGATTGGGGGTGAGATATCTTCCCAGGTTACGAAATCTACGGTTTCGAAATAAGCTTTAAATCTTTTAAAGTTTTCTGTATATGTAGGCTTTTTTACTAATCCCCGGTTCACTTCTATATATTCAGAGGAACTGTCGCCAAGAAGCAGGGCTACATTTTTTTCAAGATGAGCTTTTTGTTGGTCATTATGAATTGCTAGAATTGCCTTTTTTTCTGCATCAAAGTCAGGCCTGGTGTGGCAAGCTTGAAGAATATAGAGCAGAAAAAGGGAAACCAAAATATACTTCATTGTCATTTTACTAATGAGAATTTGATTGAGTGACGTACAACAATTAAATATACAAACCAACTGGCATAAATTTCCATTGGTAAGCAACAGAAAAATATGCCAGCTGTAAATTCTTTTAATCCTGTTTATCAGGCTATGGTCACTTCTTTATCCAGGTACACATCCTGTATGGCATTCAGTATCTCCACACCTTCTTTCATTGGTCGCTGAAAAGCTTTGCGACCCGAGATAAGACCCATACCGCCGGCTCTTTTATTTACCACTGCTGTGGTTACAGCTTCGGCCATATCGCTGGCGCCTGATGATGCACCACCACTGTTAATAAGACCGGCACGGCCCATATAACAATTGGCTACCTGGTAGCGGCAAAGATCAATAGGATGATCCGTGGTGAGTTCGTCGTAAATGCGTTTATCATTTTTGCCGTAGGCAGATTCTTTTGTATTCAATGCTAAATAACCGCCGTTGTTCTCCGGTAATTTTTGTTTGATTATGTCGGCTTCGATTGTTACACCAAGATGATTGGCCTGTCCTGTTAGGTCAGCCGATACATGAAAATCTTTTTCTTTTGTTTTGAACGCAGGGTTGCGCAGGTAGCACCACAGGATGGTGGCCATGCCCAGTTCATGTGCTATTTCAAATGCCTTGCTTACTTCCTGTATCTGTCTTGCTGATTCATCGCTGCCGAAATAGATAGTAGCGCCAACAGCAGCCGCACCCAGGTTCCAGCTTTGTTTGATGGAAGCAAACATGATCTGGTCAAACTTATTGGGGTAGGTGAGGAACTCGTTGTGATTCACTTTTACAATGAAAGGTATTTTATGGGCATACTTTCTCGAGAGAAAACCCAGTCCGCCATAGGTAGTGGCCACCGCATTGCATCCTCCCTCAATGGCCAGTTTGATGATATTCTCAGGATCAAAGTAGATGGGGTTCTTTGCAAAAGAAGCGCCGCCACTATGTTCAATTCCCTGGTCAACGGGAAGAACGGAGAGATAGCCCGTATTGGCTAATCTTCCGTTGCTATACATATTTTGCAGGTTGCGCAGCACCTGGGGATTTCTGTCGCTGTTTGTCCAGATACGGTCGACAAAATCAGGACCCGGCAGGTGCAGTTGATCTTTAGAAATTGTTTTTGACTGGTGGTTCAGTAAATACTCAGCTTTATCGCCAAGCAACTCAGTAATTTTTTTAGCAGGCATAGCAATTGTTTGTTTATAAGTTAATGGCCGGATAATCGAAAGGATTCAACTAACGACCGTTAGGCAAAGATAGAGCCGCCAATGGAAATAAAAAATCCCGTCCGGCATCAGCCAGGCGGGATCCCGATTTTTTTTTGTCCTGTTTTATGCGTTACGGTTAATACAATTCAGGTCTTCAAAAGCTACTTCGAGGCGTTTGCTGAATGATTCTTCGCCCTTACGCAGCCAAACCCTTGGGTCGTAGTACTTCTTATTTGGTTTGTCTTCGCCTTCGGGGTTACCCAGTTGTCCCTGTAAATAAGCCTCGTTCTTTTTATAGTTTTCCAAAATGCCTTCCCAGAAAGCCCATTGCAGGTCAGTGTCAATATTCATTTTGATAGCGCCATAACCGATCGCTTCTCTTATCTGGTGCTGCGGTGAACCACTGCCACCATGGAAAACGAAATAGACAGGTTTTGGACCAGTCTTGAATTCTTTTTCAATATGCACCTGGCTGTTGTTCAATATTACCGGACGTAATTCCACATTGCCCGGTTTGTACACTCCATGCACATTACCAAAAGCAGCAGCTACGGTAAATAATTTTCCCACTTTACTTAATTCTTTATAGGCATAGGCCACATCTTCCGGTTGTGTATACAGTTTTGAATTTTCTACATCGCTGTTATCCACTCCGTCTTCTTCACCACCGGTAACACCCAGTTCTATTTCGATACTCATACCCAGCGGCTGCATTCGTTTAAAGAATTCAACTGAAGTATGAATATTCTCTTCGATGGGTTCTTCGCTCAGGTCGAGCATATGCGAACTGAAAAGGGGCTGACCTTTTTCTTTATAGAATTGTTCACCTGCATCAATTAAACCGCTGATCCAGGGCAACCATTTTTTGGCAGCATGATCGGTATGTAAAACCACAGGTACTCCGTAATACTGTGCTACATTATGAATATGCAGTGCGCCGGAAATACCGCCGGAGATATTCCCCTGCAGTTTGTCATTGGGCATTCCTTTTCCGGCAATGAACTGGGCACCACCATTAGAGAATTGAATAATCACGGGAGAATTAACTTTCGCAGCAGTTTCTAATGTAGCATTGATGGTATTGGTTCCAATTGTGTTTACTGCTGGTAAGGCAAACTGGTTTTCTTTGGCATCATTGTAAAGTGCTTCCAGTTCGTCACCGAACAGCACACCGGCTCTGTACTTTTTCATTCAGTTTAAATTTTTAATAAGTGGCAAATGCTTTTCAGCAGGCAGGCAATCGTTAAAGGCCCGCTAATATAGATATTTTATTTAATCGGAAATGCGAACAGGTGTTAGAGTGGTTTGCGTTTTGTTTTGCCAAGATTCTTTTGCACCAGCTTCAGGTTTTTGCGAAGTGTTTCCTTGAGATGTGTTTTAACGATCTGCCCCATGGAGTGACATTTCTCATAAGCGTTTGTATGCAGGTATTCTCCTAATTCTTTTTTTAGCTGGTTCACTTTTTCGGGTGGCGATATCTTGTCAGCTATCATAATATCAAGCAGATCCTTGATGCGGTAGCGGGAAGTGGCGAGCCGGAAAGTGATCATGGTTCTTTCTTCGGCCTGGTATTGTTCGATCGATTCTTTGTTAAGAACAGCAAGGGCCATTTCCACAAAGGGATAGTTCTCTTTAAAGAATTGGGGCAGGTAAAGATTTTTTCTTCCTTCATAGGATTGCTGGTCGAAGTCAATACAGCGGATGCGGTATTGATAATCTTCAATATCCGGAGTGATGCCCACTACAAAATTGTAACTGCGCATATCACCAAGCAGCCTTACAAAACATCTTTCATTGAACTTTACAAATTCTTTCGCCAGCCTGATCTTATTGGTTTCCGGGGCATCCATCATTTGTTTGATAAACACATCACCCGGAATACCGGGTATATGTTCTTCTACAAGGGTATTGTCGCAGGTAAAAAAAGTAATACGGTTGGGAGAGAGGATATGTTCCAGTTCCAGTCCATAAATCCTTGATGCATCAGCGATCTTAATATAATAGTGATCGTAGTTGTCATTGAACTTGTTGACAATGCGGATGCGGAATGGATTGGAATTACCAAATGCACAATAATCGATCCTGGCTACATCAAGATGACTAATAAAACTAAAGTCACCTTCGGTTTTCAGGATGGCATATATTTTTACCAACCCATCCCGGATATAATCCCAGTCCCGGCTGTCGTACGATGTTTTTTCCCAATAGGTGTCGTTACCATTTTTATCTCTTATCGGGGTAGACCAGGTAAAATTCAGCAGGTTATTGTAGGTCACCGGCAGCTTTACTTCCCGCCCACGAAGTTTCAGATAATTGCGCAACCTGTTGTTGACGGGATACATTGGTTTTTTACGGGAGGGTTTATCACCTTCCTTCGTTTCTCTGCCATTCTGGTTATCAATGAATCTCATTTGCTGAACAATGAATGATGTTCCTAATATCGGATTATTTTAACTGATTTCGAAGAGTATTAAAATAGGATGGGGCATATTGCAAGCGACTGCCATACCAGCTAAACATTTCTCCATCCGCCAGGATGATTTTTGTTGCCGGAAGAAATTGCTGCCATTCATCAATATGTTTTTGCCGGAATGGATACGGTTCAGAAGATAAGAGCAGCAGGTCTGGTTTTATTACCTCAAGTTCATCCATACTTACTTCCGGGTATCGGGTTTTGCCGGCAAATACATTTTCAAGTCCGGTTGCTTCCAGCATGGAATGAATGAATGTGTCGCCACCAACGGTCATATAAGGATCTTTCCAGATCAGGTAAGCTGTTTTAAGTTTACGAGCGGAAGATTCCAGTTGGCTGAATTCAAAACGAATTGTTGAGATCAGGCGTTGGGCAGCCGGCAATTTCCCGGTTACATCTCCGATTGACCAGATCATTTTGTAAGCATCATCCAGGTTATTTACATCACTGACCCACACCGGATAATCTTTTTCCAGTTCTTCCACCTGTTCCTTTACGTTTTCTTCTTTATTGGCTATAATAAGATCAGGTTTCAATTGATGGATAACATCCATTTTTACTTGTTTGGTACCGCCAACTTTTATTTTATTCCGGAACCACTCATCCGGGTGTATACAGAATTTGGTTATGCCGGCCACTTCATCGGCCAGACCCAGGTGAAAAAGCAGTTCAGTTTGTGAGGGGACAATTGAAATTATTCTGACCGGGGGCTTATTCAGCTGGATATTTCTTCCGGTTTGATCGGTATAAACTGGCATGCAACAATTTGCTGCAAATTAGTGATTCGATAAAAGAGGAAATTAAGAAAGGGGAGAGAGTTTGCCCGTTCACCGCGCCTCCTGCTAAATGTTAGTTTAGCAGGAGGGGTTCCGGATGTAAAGTTTCTTTCATGGATTTGGACACGGTGACACTTGGTCGGTTTTCAAGGAAATGGATGGACTTAAGACGGTTTTCGGACGGGAATTGGATCTCAAACGGTTTTTCAGGTAACTCCTTAAAAAAAGGAAGAAGTTGATCGATACTGGATTTTAATTGTCAGGTTTTTCTAAGGATTGGTTTTGTTAGTTTTCGGACGGTTCTTCTGGATTTGGATATTGGATTTCGACAAATGATTGATACCTTATCAATCAACTTCTGCAACAAAAGTAATTGGCATTTCTTTAATAAAACAGAGCAAAATAACCTCTTTTTTTTACGACAGTTTTTACCTTTTTAATCGTAAAGACGTCACTGTTTTTTTGCGGTATTGCACATTTTTTCGTTAGTAGAATTACGAAACAAGCCTGTCAAAGGATGACAGGCTTGTTTGAAATCAATTCTGATACTTTATTGTGTCACTTTCCCATGGCCTGGATCACATCGTACTTAGTAACGATGTGGAAATTGCCTGCCTCATCTTTTGCCAGGACAGCTCCATTTTCTTTATTGATCAGATGACTAAGTTTTTCAACCGGCGTATCAAATGCCACAACAGGAAATGCAGGTTCCACTACATCCTGTACTGTTGAATGTTTAATCTCCGGGTTGTCGAAAATCTTTTGAAATAAACCTCCTTCGCTGATAGCTCCAACCGGGCCGTTCCCATTCATCACCGGTATCTGTTCAATATCATATTTCTTCATCAGTTCCACTGCTTCTGAAACAGTTTGTGTTGGTTCAACAGTGATCAATCGTTTTGTTCCTCTCGAACTCACCACATCACGGAAAGTTTTTACATCAAGGAATCCCCGCTCTATCATCCATTGGTCGTTATATATTTTACCAACATAACGGCTGCCATGATCATGAAAAATACAGACAACAAGGTCATCTTTTTTCAGGCGGTCTTTTAGCTGCATTAATCCCTGTATACAACTACCGGCACTGTAACCACAAAACAATCCTTCCTCTTTAGCCAGCTTGCGGGCCATAACAGCGCCATCTTTATCGGTTACCTGCTCGAAATGATCTATTACACTCATATCATAGTTCTTTGGCACAAAGTCTTCTCCAAATCCTTCACTGATATATGGGTGCACTTCATTCATGTCAACTTCGCCGGTACGAAAATACTTGGTGAGCAATGAGCCGTACACATCAATAGCCCAAACCTGTATATTGGGATTTTTTTCTTTCAGGTATTGTGCTGTACCGGTAATCGTACCGCCTGTGCCGGCTGTACAAACAAGGTGAGTGATCTTTCCATCTGTCTGTTTCCATATTTCAGGGCCCGTCGTTTCATAATGGGCCAGCCTGTTAGCCAGGTTATCATACTGGTTCATATGATAAGAGTTGGGAACTTCCTTTGCCAGTCTTGCTGCCACACTGTAATAACTTCTCGGATCTTCCGGCAATACATTGGTAGGGCAAACGATCACTTCAGCGCCTACTGCTTTCAGGATATCTGCTTTTTCTTTGGATTGTTTGTCAGTGGTAACAAATATGCACTTGTATCCTTTTACTACAGCGGCCAATGCCAAACCCATTCCGGTATTGCCGCTGGTACCTTCTATAATGGTTCCGCCGGGTTTTAGTTTACCTTCTTTTTCGGCCACTTCCACCATCTTCAATGCCATGCGATCTTTGATAGAATTCCCCGGATTAAAATAATCCACTTTGGCAAGCACGGTACAGGGGATGTCTTTGGTTATTTTATTGAGCCTGATCAGCGGAGTATTGCCGATCGTCTCCAGTATGTTGTTTTTGATATCCATCGATGGTTTTTTTCTGTGGCAAAGGTAAGTTTTTGCCGGCCGACTATTAACAGTTGTTAGTTAAAACATAAAAAACCCCTCCCGTTACCAGGAGGGGCTACCGGACTCAATGATATTGCATCATCAAGCTTCTTTTCTGAATTGTTTTCTTTTATTATTGAAGTAGCTATCAAGTAAAACCAGTCCCAATACTACATTGACCATCATAAAGGCATTGACCCAGGTATTATTGAAAAATTTACTGATGTCAAACTTGCTGAGTTTTTCTGTAAACGAACTGCTTTCACCTGTACTCCAGTCCATCTGGCTAAAGCCATAAACAAGTATCGCCAGCAACATTGTCACAAAGAAAATACCAATACCCCAGATGATCTTTTTATTGATATATGATTTGGTGGCAGGTGCTATATGCAGTTTTGCAATTCCCTCCATCACATTCTTAGTAAACCTCATCGAAGGTTCTTCCAGGTCAGAGGAGGCAAGCATTTCATTTATTTGTAACAGTTCACTGTACTTTGCCTTCCATTCAGCGTCTGTTTGCAGCAGCTTTTCAATGACTGTTTTTTCTTCAGCAGAAGAAATTCCGTCAATAAACTCCCACAATCGTTCCTCGATACGGTGTTCTTTGTTCATACAAATCAATTTAAATCTTTTACTTCATGTACAAAATGCGTTTCCATTTTTTCTTTCAGCCGGGTTCTTGCCCGGTGCAGTCTTACCTTGGCCGTATTTACTTCCAGTCCCAGAATTTGTGCGATCTCGTCCAATGACTGTTCATTTTTATAGAAAAGAGTGATAATCTCGGCATCATCCGGATTCAACATACTAATGGCGTTGCCAACCATGGTATGCCTTGATTTTTGTTCCACTAAATCCGCTCTGAAACCAGAATCACGGCTGTCAGCTACTTCAAAAACCCCTTCATTGTCCAGCGAATGGATCTCCAGTTTCTTTTTCCGCAGAAAGCTGATACAGGTATTGTTGACAATAGTGTACAGCCAGGTGCTGAATTTCGAAGCGCCACGGAAGTCAGCCAGGTATTTATAAGCTTTAATAAATACATCCTGGGCCACTTCTTCTGCATCCTCCCTGTTTTTTATCATTCGCAGGGTTAAGGTGAAAACATAGTTTTGGTAGCGGGTAACCAACCCGGCATAAGCCTGTTGGTCGCCACTTAGCACTTTGCTAATGAGGTCATTATCATTCAGTCCGGTAGACATCTGTATATAAGACTACAGGGTAACTCCTGAGGTTACAATACAAAGTACGATTATTTGCCCCTAACCTGGTATTTAAAAGATAGTTCTGATAAATACTGTAACCTGTTTCTGCCGGGTGTAGTCATAGTTTCAGTACGCCGGTTTGGATGCCCTTCGCTGAAACTCCGGTCTTACAGGAAAAAGTTCTTAAAGGCTGTAACCAGGTTGAAAAGGAGGTAGTCATATAAGAACAATTAAACAACAACTTACTAATTAAAATAAAAACTACAATTATGGAAGCAGGAGAAGCTCTAATACCGATTACAATGTTTGCAGGCGGATTCGCCATGATCTTTGGTATTTATTACCTGAAAACCCGCCAGAACCTGGCAATGATCGAAAAAAATATGAACCCCAAGGAGTTTGCCAACCGCCCGGCTCCTTATAAAAACCTGAAATGGGCCTTGTTGCTGATCGGTGCAGGGGTAGGCTTATTTCTCGCCTATTTATTGGATAACTATGTATTGTATAGCGACTCCAAAAATGTATATGAACATGATGGTGGCAGGAACGTCCCCATTTACTTTGCACTTATTGCTATCGGTGGCGGGCTTGGTTTGTTTGGCTCTTACAAAATGGAAAAAAAATGGTGGGACGAGAACAAGGACAAACAATAAAAAACATTACACACCATATTCTGAGCAACAGCGAGAGCTGTTGCTTTTTATTTTGTTATTGCCTCTAAAGCCTTTTTCACCATGGCATCATTGCTGTTCAGCACCTGGTAAAAACCGGCGTTTCTCCACTTGTAACGGGCCAGTAAAGCTTTAAGGCGTTGTTGTATCAGTTCTTTTTCTTTACCTGCAACAGATTTGAAGTTAGCAGAATCGTTGGCAGTAAATTTTACTAACTCATTCCACATATTCTCTGCATTGTTGAAGCCGGCAATAAAATCTGTGGTCGCATTGTATTTGTCAACCAGCAGTTTATTCTGTAAGTAATAATTGTAGACAAAATTGTTGATATTGGCCGCAAAGGTGAGCCGATTAGCTTTTTGCTGTGACACACTGGTATCTATTGGTATAAATATGGAAGGTGTAATCCCCCCGCCTCCGTAAAGGGTATCACTGCAGGAGGTCATGAATCTTTTTCCATTGAATAATTTAATTGAATCAGCAGATACCAGTTCCCCGCTGCTGAATCGCTCCCATAATTCATCCATATAAACTTTTTTGCCCTTTTCATACGAACGCTGAATGCTTCTGCCGAGAGGAGTATAATACCGTGCGACAGTTAACCGCATCGCAGATCCGTCTCTTAACTGGTATTGTTCCTGCACCAGTCCCTTACCAAAGGTTCGGCGACCAATAATAGTAGCCCGGCACCAGTCCTGTAAAGCCCCGGCCAGTACTTCGCTTGCACTGGCTGATAATTCATCTACCAGCAGTACCAGTTTTCCTTTTTCAAATAACCCCGGTCTTTTACAACGGTATTCTCTTTTTTTACTGTTCACACCTTCCGTATAGACAATCAGTTTATCACCATCGAGAAATTCATCCGCCATTTCAACTGCCTCATTCATAAAACCACCGCCATTTCCCCGCAGATCAAAAACCAGGTTTTGTAAACCCTGCTGCTGCAGTTTTTCCATTGCCTGCATAAACTCTTCATAGCTTGTTTCTGTAAACTTTGTGAGTTTGATGTAGCCGGTAGTCTTATCGATCATATAAGAAGCATCAACAGATGGTACCGGTATTTTGCCTCTTGTAACCGTAAATGTTTGCTGTTTGCCTTCTCTTATTACCTGTAAAATAGCTTTCGAGCCTTTCGGCCCCCTGATAAGTGCTTTGATTCCGTTGATGGTGAAACCTTTCCGGGTAAGGGATGAATCATTCACTTTAATGATCTTATCCCCGATAACTAAGCCAGCTTTATCACTCGGGCCATCAGGAAAAACATATACGATATTTACTGTGTCACTAAAAATGTTGAATTCAACCCCAATGCCATCAAAATTGCCGGCCAAATCTTCATTGGCTTCCTGTAATTCTACAGGAGGTAAGTAAACAGAGTGGGGATCCAGTTCATTCATCATTTCCTGGATAGCACTGCCTTCCAGTGAATCAATTTGTACAGAATCAACATATCTCATTTTTATCAGGTCAAGTGCTTCCTGCAGGGTACTGCGGCTATTTTTAGAAAAGAGACCTCTGCCTGATCCTGACCGGTCGTTCAATTTGAAACCAAGGAACATTCCGGCAATTAAAACGAGAGAGAAAATAAGCGGAAGCCAAACTTGCAATTTTTTATTTCCCATCGTAAACCTTTATTCAGTAATTTGACGCAAAATACTGGATTTGAACGTAACAGCAGTTGCTGCCCGTCCAATTCAACAAATCTTTATATGCCGGTTGTAAAATTGATTGCAGACAGTGGCGCCACGAAAGCTGAATGGTGTTTGTTGCAGAATGGCAGGAAAAGAACGCTGTTTACTCAAGGCATCAGTCCTTATTTTCTCACAACAGCACAAATAACAGAGATACTGCAAAAAGAGCTGCTGCCTAAGCTGAAAAAAACTGTTGTTGGGGAGATTTATTATTATGGAACCGGTTGTGCCAGCCCGGTCAATGCAAAGTCAGTTAAGAATGCGATCAGCAATGTTTTTAAAAAGACAAAGATTGAAGTAACCCATGACCTGATGGGAGCTGCCAGAGCTTTGTGTGGCAGAAAGAAAGGAATTGCCTGTATTTTAGGAACAGGTTCCAATTCCTGTTATTTTGATGGAAAAAAGATAGTGAAGAATAGTCCCGGGCTTGGTTATGTGCTGGGTGATGAAGGCAGTGGCGCTTACCTTGGTAAGAAAGTGATACAATATTATCTCTATGGCACATTTGATGAAGAGTTGCGGGGGCGATTTGATCTTACCTACACAACCAATAAAGCGGAGATACTGGAAAATGTTTACAAGAAACCATTGCCCAACCGCTACCTGGCTGGATTTGCAAAATTTCTGGCTGATAACAGGGGGCATTATATGATCGAGAATATCATTGAGGATGGATTAAATGACTTTTTCTTTAACCATTTATGCAAATACAGGGAAACATGGACGATGCCTGTTCATTTTGCCGGTAGTGTTGCATTTGGTTTTAAGGATGTGTTACAGCAACTTTGCAACAGTTATGAATTTGAGTTGGGCAGGGTGATGAAGAATCCGATGGAAGGGTTAATAGAATATCACAGTTAAAGAACGGATCTATGGCATTTCAAAAAATTACTGAACAATCCAGCAATTACCGCCACCTGGAAAAAATGACAGTGGGTGAGTTGCTTACTAATATTAATAAAGAAGATCAGACAGTACCCGGAGCGGTGGAGAAGGCCATTCCCCAGATAGAAAAACTGGCGGAAGTGGCGGCGGATAAAATGCTGATGGGGGGCAGGATGTTTTACATAGGTGCCGGTACCAGTGGCAGGTTAGGTATTGTAGATGCCAGTGAATGTCCGCCTACTTATGGTGTTCCTTATGGATTAGTGATTGGTATCATTGCAGGAGGAGAAAAAGCTATTACTACAGCTGTAGAATTTGCTGAAGACGACAGGGAGCAAGGATGGAAAGACCTGGTGGAACATAATGTGTCAGACAAAGATGTGGTGATTGGTATTGCAGCCAGCGGCACTACTCCTTATGTAATTGGCGCTTTGGAAGAATGCAGGAGGAGGGGAATTATTACCGGCAGTATTTCCTGTAACCCTGATTCACCGGTTAGTGCGGCGGCAGATTTCCCTATTGAAGTAGTGGTAGGACCAGAATTTGTAACCGGAAGTACCAGGATGAAGAGTGGAACAGCTCAAAAACTGGTGCTGAACATGATCTCTACCACGGTAATGATACATCTTGGAAGGGTGGAGGACAATAAGATGGTGAATATGCAACTAACGAACGATAAGTTGGTTGACCGCGGCACAAAGATGCTTATGGAAAGAGTAAAGATCCAGGATTATGAAATAGCCAGGGAATTATTATTAAAACATGGAAGTGTAAAGAAAGCGGCAGATTCCTTTGCCCGATAATTTTATTTTTCGTCTTTGCAACGTATATTGTGCTCTCTATATTTTACAAGTGATTATTATTCCTGGTCATATCGTTTCTTCCCCGGTGGTGAACTTCACTACAACCACTATTATTACAACAACCCGTTAAGGGTTGTACATTTTCATATCACCACATGGGCATTTGCTGTAAGGAGACGGAAGTTACTTACATACTTATATCACTTCATCATTCAAAATTCAGGTCATGCAGGTTTTAAAATTCGGCGGCACATCAGTTGCTAATGCAGAAAACATAAATAAAGTTATTTCGATTGTCAGTGAGGCATCAAAAAAAGGGAAAACGATTGTGGTGGTTTCGGCCCTGGGGGGAGTTACAGATTTGTTACTGGGTGCGGCAACATGGGCTGCAGAAGGTAATGAATTATACAAAGAAAAATTGGCGGTCATTGAGCAAAGACACCTTGAAGCAGTCAAAAACCTGATTCCGGTAGCGCAACAAAGCCAGTTGTTAAGCCTGGTTAAAAAAGCATGCAATGAGATTGAAGATATCTGTAACGGTATCTTTCTTTTGAGAGAACTGACACCAAGATCAAAAGACAGGATCGGCAGCTATGGTGAATGGCTATCGTCACAGATCATTACAGCCAAATTTAAAGCTAATGGATTGGATGCTGCCTGGAAAGATGCAAGAGAACTTATACTTACAAATTCATCTTTCACTGTTGCCGAAGTTGAGTTTGGTATAACAAATTCGAGAATCAAGGATTTCTTTTCCAATCAAACAGCGCTGATCAGTATACTGCCCGGATTTATCGCTATGGACAAAGATGGCGTTACTACTACATTAGGAAGGGGCGGTTCAGATTTTACTGCAGCTATTATTGCATCAGCCGTTAATGCGTCTGTATTGGAAATATGGACAGATGTAAGTGGAATGATGACAGCCGATCCAAGGCTTACTACCAATGCCCGTATCATACCACATATTTCATACCAGGAAGCAATGGAATTGTCGCATTTCGGAGCCAAGGTTATCTATCCGCCCACTATTCAGCCGGTGATGGGGAAAGGCATTCCGGTCTGGATCAAAAATACTTTTGCACCCGCAGATCAGGGAACATTGATAGAATCTGCTTCCAAAAGAGATGGGGATATTGTAAGAGGCATCTCAAGTATCAATAGTATAGTACTGATCAGCCTGGAAGGAAGTGGTATGATTGGTATACCGGGTTTCTCGAAAAGATTATTTGAAGCACTAAGCAGTGAAAAAATAAATGTCATTCTGATTACACAGAGTTCTTCCGAACATTCAATCTGTGTGGGTATTGATGCTGCATCGGCAGGTAAAGCAAAACAGGCTGTTGATGCGGCATTTGCCAATGAAATTGCCCTTGAAAAAGTAGAGCCACTGCATATTGAAATGGATCTTTCTATTGTTGCACTGGTGGGAGAGAACATGAAGAGCCATCCCGGTATCAGTGGCCGTATGTTTAGTGCTATGGGCCGGAACGGGGTAAATATAAGAGCTATTGCACAAGGCTCTTCTGAAAAAAATATATCTGCTGTAATAGCAACCAAAGATGTCAGGAAGGCTATCAATGTACTTCATGAAGAGTTTTTTGAAACCACTTATAAGCAGGTGAACCTGTTTATTATTGGTACAGGTAATGTTGGTGCCAAATTACTGGGTCAGCTGCAACAACAATTATCATTCCTGCAACAACAGTTGCATTTACAGGTAAATGTTGCGGGACTGAGCAACAGTCGTAAAATGCTTATTAATGAAGATGGAATTAATCCTGGCGACTGGAAAGAGAAACTGAGCACAGGTAATTCGGCTAACCTGGAAGAATTTGTAAATGAAATTATCAGCCACAACCTTCGTAATTCCATTTTTGTCGATATTACTGCCAGTGATAAAGTAGCTGCTGTGTATGACCAGTTGCTGCAAAAAAGTGTATCGGTTGTGGCCTGCAACAAAGTGGCTGCGTCATCAGCATATGACAGTTACAAAAAGCTGAAAGACCTGGCAAGAGAATTTAACTGCCAGTTTTTGTTTGAGACAAATGTGGGAGCGGGGTTACCAATTATTGCTACGTTAAATGACCTGATAAGCAGCGGGGATAATATTCACAGGATGCAGGCTGTATTAAGCGGAACATTGAACTTTGTCTTTAATAACTATGATGGTACAAGAAAGTTTGCTGAGGTGGTCAGGCAGGCACAGGATGAAGGATATACAGAACCTGACCCAAGGCTTGACCTGAGTGGTACAGATGTGATGCGAAAGATCATGATTCTGGCACGGGAAGCAGGGCAAAAAATAGAGATGGATGATATATCAAATAATTCCTTTATGCCTGAAGAATGTATGAAAGGCTCTGTCGAAGATTTTTACAAGGAGATGGAGAAGTACGAAAGTCATTTTCAGGGCTTGTTAAAGGCAGCCAATGATAAGGGATGTAAATTGAAATTTGTAGCATCTTTTGAAAATGGCAAGGCATCAGTTGGGTTACAAAATATAGACCCGAAACATGACCTGTATCATTTATATGGCAAAGACAATGTTGTACTTTTTTACACAGACAGGTATAAAGAACAGCCGATGGTGGTCAAAGGTGCAGGCGCAGGAGCTGAAGTTACGGCCAGCGGCGTATTTGCAGATATCATAAGGGCAAGCAAAAAATAAAAATGAAAAAGGTAAAAATCAAATCACCCGGTACTGTAGCAAACCTTGTTTGTGGCTTTGATATACTTGGACTTGCCCTGAATGAGCCATCAGATATAATGGAAGTATCCCTGCTGGATGAACCGAAAGTAATTATTCATAACAGGGATAATTACAATCTGCCAACAGAAGCAGAAAAAAATGTGGCTGGTGTAGTATTATTATCTGTAATGGAAAAAGTGGGAAAGCATATTGGGTTTGAAATAACCATAGAAAAACATATCAAACCTGGTAGCGGTATTGGATCCAGCGCTGCCAGTGCAGCAGGAGCAGCGGTAGCAGCTAATCATTTACTGGGCAACATTTTTTCCATTGATGAAGTGGTGCAGTTTGCGATGAATGGTGAGAAACTTGCGTCAGGCGTTAAACATGCTGATAATATTGCTCCCTGTATTTTAGGTGGCGTCAGTTTGATCCGGGCTATTCATCCATTGGATATAATTTCTATTCCGTCCCCGGATTTATTTGTTACGGTGGTACATCCGCAAATAGAGGTAAGGACTTCAGATGCCAGGCAAATCCTGAAACAACAGGTATTGCTGAAGGATGCCATCCGGCAATGGGGCAATATAGCAGGATTGGTTGCAGGCTTTATGAAAAGTGATTATAACCTGATAGGCCGTTCGCTGGAAGATGTAATTATTGAACCTGTCCGGAGCATTCTTATTCCCGGGTTTGATGAAGTGAAAAAGAAATGTAAAGAAGCGGGGGCATTAGGGGGAGGAATATCAGGCTCAGGGCCTTCTGTTTTTATGCTGAGCAAAGATGAATCAACAGCAAAAGATGTCGAACTGGTAATGAAAGATGTCTATAACCGGATAGGCATTGAATACAACACTTATGTAACCACAATAAATAAAAAGGGCGTTGAAATACTATAGCACTAACAGGCAATCATCATTAGTTTCATTTAAAGAGGCGACTATTAAAGGTCAGGCGCCGGATAAAGGATTGTATTTCCCTGAAATAATTCATCTTCTTGATAAAGAGTTTGTAAGCAATATTGATGATTATTCCAATGAAGAAATAGCTTATAAAGTCATCAGCCCATATGTAGGCAGTGAAATACCGGAAGAAAAGTTGCGGCAGATTGTAAGTGAAACCGTGAATTTCCCTATCCCGTTGGTAAAGGTGACTGACACTATTTCATCACTCGAATTATTTCACGGGCCTACATTAGCATTCAAGGATATTGGAGCCCGGTTTATGAGCCGCTGTCTCGGGTATTTTGTGCAGGGTGACTCAAGAAAGGTTACTGTACTCGTAGCTACGTCTGGTGACACAGGCGGAGCTGTAGCCAATGGTTTTTATGATGTGGTAGGAGTGGACGTTGTGATTCTGTATCCTTCAGGCAAAGTAAGTGCCGTGCAGGAAAAACAACTGACTGTCTTAGGGAAAAATATACATGCCCTTGAAGTAATGGGAACATTTGATGATTGTCAACAAATGGTAAAGCAGGCATTTGCTGATAAAGAATTAACTGAAAAAAAATTTCTTACTTCAGCAAATTCAATCAATATTGCCCGCTGGTTACCGCAGCAGTTTTATTACTTCTTTGCTTATAAGCAATGGGCTGATAAAAATAACCCGCCTGTCATTTCTGTTCCTAGCGGCAATTTTGGAAATATTTGTGCAGGAATATTAGCCATGCAATCCGGTTTACCCGTAAAACATTTTATTGCGGCCTGTAATGTGAATGATATTTTGAGTGATTATTTGCAAACACAGGAGTTAAAACCTAAACAGGCTATAGCCACACTCAGCAATGCGATGGATGTGGGTAATCCCAGCAATTTTGTACGTATTCTCGAAATTTTTAACCACCAGTTCCCGGAACTGAAAAGTAAATTGTCGTCATATTCTATCAATGATGATGAAACAATAGCTACTATCAAAGAAGTTTATGATAAACACAATTACCTATTAGACCCGCATGGGGCGGTAGGATACCTGGCTTTGAAGCGTTACCTGGCTGATCATCCCGGTGAAAATGGGATTTTCCTCGAAACGGCACATCCTGTTAAGTTTCCGGGGGCAGTAGAAAAGATAACAGGGAAGACAATTGAGGCTCCCGATTCAGTACAGGCCATTATGCGAAGTGAGAAAAAGAGTATACTAATAGAAGCAGGATACGAAGCGCTGAAAGATTTTTTACTGGCCTGATCATTTTTCCCTTTATTCTCCTGTCTTATCTTTGCAAAGAAGATTTCTTGATATATGCAGGATATTGAACCTTTTTATAACTGGCGGCATATTTATATCAGTGAGGAAGACCAGCGATCACCTTTCTTTGGCCGGACCTATTCTGAGTTTGAATTCTCCCAAACTGTTTACAATTATTATATTCATCCGCAATGGGATGATTTTGGCAGCCGCACACTTTACCTGAAAATATTGCTGGCAGACTACGATGAAAAATATGCAGTGATAGAACTTATAGGAGAGTGGAATGATGCGATTGAAAACGACATAATGGAACTGAAAAGGGAAGTATTGGAGAAATTCATGTATGAAGGGATATATAAGTTCATTCTGATAGGTGAGAATGTCCTGAACTATCATAGCGATGGTAAAGATTATTACGAAGAATTGTATGAGGAAGTGACTGACGAAAATGGATGGGTAGTTTGTTTAAACATGCCTGAACAAACCCAGTATGACTTTAAACATGCCCACCTGAACAGGTTTATAGAGCTAATGGAATTGGAGAATTGGAGAACCTACAAGCCTTTTCATTTGTTTAAGAAAATAGATAACGAGCTGTTGGCAAGGCTTACTAATTAATAAGCAGGTCTCAGCTCTGATTATTGCCATTTAAATCTTTTGTCAGTTTTTGGTCATTGGGTAGTATTTTTGCCGAAATTGATTATCCCTACTAAGAATATTGCTTATGAAATGGTCTGAAATGTTCACTTCCTCGGTTGGTAAAAAGTGGGTAATGGCGCTGACGGGTTTGTTTCTGATAATTTTCCTTATTGTTCATGCCGGTATCAATGCCTGTATATGGGCCAATGATGGCGGGGTAATGTTTAACAAAGCCGCTCATTTTATGGGCAGCACTGTTGTTATTCGTATCGCTGAGATTGGATTATTTCTCGGTATTTTTTTGCATATCATACAAGGCTATATGCTGGAAATGCAGAACCGTAGTAAGAGAAAAATGGGTTATGCAGTACCAATGGGAAATAAAGGGAGCAAATGGTATAGCCGTAGCATGGCTTTGCTGGGAACTATCCTGCTGATGTTTTTCATTTTGCATTGGTGGCATTTTTGGGTGCCTGCCCGTTTCATCGGACATGAAGAGCTAACTGAGATAGATATAAACGGAGTGCATATGCACAATATGTATAACCTGATGCAATACACTTTCCAGCAGGGATGGGTTGTTATTGTGTATGTGCTTGCCTGTATTTCTTTATGCTGGCACCTGGTACATGGCTTTCAAAGCGCTTTCAGAACAGTAGGCGTAAGCAATTCGAAGTACCTGGCTACAATAACTAATGTGGGCATCGGTTATGCAATCATTATTTCACTGGCTTTTGCAATGATGCCGGTAAGTATGTATTTAGGATGGGTATAGTGCTTAACAGCAAAAAGAACGATAAACAGGGCAACTGGCCTTCAGGCAGGCAAAATAAAATGTATGGGATGCCTGAAAACGAAATAAAGAAATTGGCAAATTATCTCATTATCAAATTATCGAATTGATATGTTAGATTCAAAAATTCCGTCCGGGCCTTTAGAACAGAAATGGACAGACTATAAAGGACATGTGAAACTGGTGAACCCGGCGAACAAGCGCAAACTTGAAGTGATTGTGGTAGGCACTGGTCTTGCCGGAGCTTCAGCGGCTGCTTCACTGGGGGAGTTAGGTTATAAAGTAAAAGCATTTTGCTTCCAGGATTCTCCAAGAAGAGCTCACTCTATTGCTGCGCAGGGGGGTATCAATGCTGCCAAAAATTACCAGAATGATGGGGATTCTATCTTCCGTTTGTTTTACGATACCGTAAAAGGAGGTGATTACCGTGCAAGGGAAGCGAATGTACATCGCTTAGCTGAGGTTAGTGTGAATATAATTGACCAGTGTGTGGCACAGGGTGTTCCTTTTGCAAGAGATTATGGCGGGCTATTAAATAACCGTTCTTTCGGTGGAACACAGGTAAAAAGAACATTTTATGCAGCAGGTCAAACCGGTCAGCAATTATTGATCGGTGCTTACCAGGCCCTGGAAAGGCAGGTGGCATTAGGAAATGTAAAGATGTATTCCCGTCATGAAATGCTGGATGTAGTCATCATCGAGGGTAAGGCGAGAGGTATCATTTGCCGTAACCTGGTAACAGGGGAACTGGAAAAACATTTCGGTCATGCAGTTTTGCTTTGCACAGGAGGATATGGAAATGTCTTCTATCTTTCTACCAATGCCATGGGAAGTAATGTTACTGCTGCATGGAAGGCACATAAAAAGGGAGCTTTCTTTGGGAATCCGTGTTTTACACAAATCCACCCCACCTGTATCCCGGTAAGCGGCGATCACCAAAGCAAACTAACCCTGATGTCTGAGTCATTAAGGAATGATGGACGTATCTGGGTGCCGAAACAAAAAGGCGATAAGCGTAAAGCAAACGATATTCCGGAAGAAGAAAGAGATTATTACCTTGAAAGAAGATATCCGGCATTTGGCAACCTTGTTCCCCGGGATGTGGCTTCAAGAGCTGCCAAAGAAAGATGTGATGCCGGTTACGGAGTAGGAACAACAGGCCAGGCGGTTTATCTTGATTTTAAGTATAACCTGATAAATAAATACGGAAGAGCTGAAGCCAATAAACTTGGGATTGATAACCCTGATACGGAAACACTCATTCGCCTCGGTAAAGAAGTAGTGAAGGAAGAATACGGTAACCTGTTTGATATGTATGAAAAGATCACCGGTGAAAATCCATATGAAGTACCGATGAGGATCTACCCGGCTGTACACTACACCATGGGCGGACTTTGGGTGGATTATGAGCTAATGACAAATGTGAAAGGCCTCTATTGTTTGGGTGAAGCTAATTTCAGCGATCACGGCGCTAACCGTTTAGGTGCATCAGCTTTGATGCAGGGCCTTGCTGATGGCTATTTTGTAATTCCATATACAATTGGTAATTACCTCGCAGATGAAATTGCCACAAAGCCAATTCCTACTGATCATCCGGCATTTATAGAAACTGAAAAGCAAGTGGCCGGCAGAATAGATACGTTAATGAGTATTAAAGGAAAGCAAACTGTAGAAAGTTTCCATAAACGTCTGGGAAAAATAATGTGGGAAAAATGTGGTATGGCCCGTAACGAGCAAGGTCTTAAAGAGGCTATTGTTGAAATTCAGCAATTGAAAAAAGAATTCTGGAGTGATGTAAAAATCCCGGGAAGTATTAATGAAATGAACCCTGAATTGGATAAAGCCGGTCGTGTGGCAGATTTTATCGAACTGGGAGAATTGATGTGCAAAGATGCATTGAACAGAAATGAAAGCTGTGGTGGTCATTTCCGTGAAGAAAGCCAGACAGAAGAAGGTGAAGCGAAAAGGGATGATGCTAATTACTCATATGTGGCTGCCTGGGAATACAAAGGGGACAGTAATTGGGAATTGCATCAGGAGCAATTGACATTTGAAGTAGCAAAACCGACTCAGCGATCTTATAAATAATGTGACAATTTGGTAATTCGGTAATTTGCCAATGCAAGTTCAATCTGAAAATATTATTCTTAAGAAGACCATTGAATTTTCATTACGGATAATTGAATATGTTGAGTTGCTGGAAAGCCAGAAGAAATATGTTATTGCTAAACAGTTATTAAGGTCGGCCACTTCAATCGGTGCTAATGTGCATGAAGCTCAAAATGCCGAAAGTAAGCCGGATTTTATACATAAATTTAAGGTTGCGGCAAAAGAAGTAGAGGAGACAAAGTATTGGTTAGTATTGTGCAGCGAATCAAAATCGTATCCGGATTGCAAAGCACTGGTTGATAAGTTGCATGAAATTGATAAGATAATTACAAAAATAATATCGACAAGTAAGGCGAAGTAATTGCCGTATTGTCAAATTGACAAATTGCAGAATTATGGAACAATATTCAATGAATCTTACTTTAAAAGTCTGGAGACAGAAAAATAGTGCGGAGAGGGGCAGTTTTGAAACGTACCCCGTGAAGAACATTTCTTCTGAGATGTCATTTTTAGAGATGATTGACGTATTAAATGAAGAGCTTATCCGTGACGGTAAAGATCCTATTGCTTTTGATCATGATTGCCGCGAAGGTATTTGTGGTATGTGTTCTATGTATATCAATGGCCGCCCTCATGGCCCCTGGCAAAACAATACGGTTTGTCAGTTGCATATGAGAGCCTATAAAGATGGTGATACCATAGTCATTGAACCATGGAGAGCCAATGCATTTCCGGTTATCAAAGATTTGATGGTTGACCGTTCATCTTTTGACCGTATTATCCAGGCGGGTGGATATATTTCTGTCAACACAGGAAGCCCTGTAGATGCCAATGCTATTCCTGTTGAAAAAGATATGGCGGATGCAGCTTTTGCGGCGGCAGCTTGTATTGGTTGCGGAGCCTGTGTAGCTGCCTGTAAGAATTCCTCAGCTATGTTGTTCTTGTCTGCTAAAGTTACTCATCTTGCACTATTGCCACAGGGTCATCCTGAAAGGAGAACGAGGGCTATGAACATGGTGGCACAAATGGATAAGGAAGGATTTGGTGCCTGTACCAACACCGGGGCCTGTGAGGCCGTTTGCCCCAAAGGCATTTCGATAGAAAATATTGCCCGCCTCAACAGGGAGTATATGATGGCCGGATTGGCCAGTGATAAGTGAGTTTTTTTAAACTAATTATTAGCCCTTTATCACAAAGGGCTTTTTTGTTCTCAGCGGCTATTCGTACATTCAGGCTCTATAATAAATATTTATGAATATAAAAACCTTTTTAACGGCAGCATCTGTAGTAACGATGGCTGTGTCCTGTAAAAATAATGATACTGTGAAAAAAGAACCTGTTAAATGGCCTGAAGGAGTAACTGCTCCTGTGGCCGAAAAGAAAAATAAAGAATTGACGGCGCATGGTGATACCCGTATCGATGAGTATTACTGGATGAACGATTACTTTAAGAAAGGCCCTGACAGCACTAAAGTAGTGGATTACCTGAAAGCTGAGAATGCGTACCTGGATACCATGATGTCCGGAACCAAAAAATTCCAGGAAGAATTGTTTGCGGAAATGAAAGGTCGCATCAAGGAAAAAGATGAGTCGGTACCTGTGCTGAATAACGGTTATTATTATTATTCCCGTACAGAAGAAGGGAAGCAGTATTACAAGTATTGCCGCAAAAAAGGAAGCCTGGATGCACCGGAAGAGATTTTACTGGATGCCGATAAAATGGCAGAAGGCTCAGGATATTTTTCAGCAACCGGCTTCAGTGTAAGTCCCGATAATAAGCTGATGGCTTTTGGTATTGATAAATTATCACGCCGCCAGTATACCATTTATATTAAGAACCTGGAAACAGGAGAGTTGTTAAAAGATGAAATAAAAGGTACAGGGGGTAATGCAGTTTGGGCTGCTGATAACAAAACTCTTTTTTACACTTCTAATAACCAGGTCACTTTACTTTCAGAAAAGATCAGGAAACACAAACTGGGTACTGATGCTGCCACTGATGTAACTGTGTATGAAGAAAAAGATCCTTCAAATTATATTGGCGTTTACAAAACAAAGTCAAGGGATTATATAGTGATATATTCCAGCGCTACATTATCCAGTGAATTCAGGATATTAAAAGCCAGTGATCCCGACGCCTCTTTCAGCATATTTCAGCCACGGATTAAAGATGTATTGTATGGGATTGACCATTGGGGAGATAAATTCCTCATCCGCACAAACCTGGAGGCAAAAAATTTCCGGTTAATGGAAACTCCGGTTGATAAAACAACCCGGGAGAACTGGAAGGAAGTAATTGCACACCGAACAGATGTCTTGCTGGAAGATATCGATGTATTCAAAGGTCATTGGGTAATTACCGAAAGAAAGGAAGGATTGCTGCAAATGCGTATCAGGGAAATAGCTTCTGGTAAGGAGCATTATCTTGACTTTGGGGAACCGGCTTATGCAGCTTACGTTGGTGCAAACCCGGAATTTAATACAACAAACCTGAGGTACAATTATACTTCCCTGACTACACCTAATTCAGTTTTTGATTATGATATGAATACAAAAAGCAAAAAGCTGATGAAAGAACAGGAAGTTTTGGGTGCTTTTAATAAGGCTGATTATGTGACAGAAAGAGTGTATGCAACCGCAAAAGATGGTGCTAAAGTTCCTGTTTCAATAGTGTATAAGAAAGGAACAAAAAAGGATGGATCAGCTCCTTTGCTTTTATATGCTTATGGTTCCTATGGCGCCAGTATGGATGCAAGCTTTAGCAGCAATCGGTTAAGTATATTGAATCGTGGGTTTATATATGCAATTGCTCATATTCGTGGGGGCCAGGAAATGGGGCGGCAGTGGTACGAAGATGGCAAATTGATGAAGAAAAAAAATACATTCACAGATTTCATTGATTGTGGTGAATTTCTGATCAAAGAAAAATATACTTCAAAAGGTCATTTATATGCAATGGGAGGCAGCGCCGGTGGATTACTGATGGGTGCTATTGTAAATATAGCACCGGATCTGTGGAATGGCGTAGTGGCACAGGTGCCATTTGTAGATGTGATCACTACTATGTCAGATCCAACTATCCCGTTAACAACAAATGAGTATGATGAATGGGGAAACCCGGCGGATAAGGATGCTTACCTCTATATGAAATCATATTCTCCTTATGATAATGTGGAAAAGAAAAATTATCCCAATATGCTGGTGACAACCGGTTTGCATGATAGCCAGGTGCAGTATTTTGAACCAGCCAAGTGGGTGGCAAGGTTAAGGGTTATGAAAACTGATAAAAATTTGCTTTTACTTAAAACAAATATGGAGGCTGGCCATGGCGGTGCATCCGGCCGGTTTGACTATTTAAAGGAGATAGCATTAGAATATGCATTCCTGATGGCACTGGAAGGTATAACCAGCTAAAAGGCCATTGCAGCACTTACTGAACCCGACCATATTGCATCACTCCCGGTTTCTTTCATCATGATTAAACCCGGAGTGATTGCTATTTTAGGAGAGATATAATAATTACACTGCAGAGAAGCTCCTGTATTGAATTGTGTGTTGCTATTGTATATACCTGCTGCGGGACCGGCAGTCAGGCAAATGTTCACTTTCTTTCCTGCATTGTAAATTACCCCAGCATATATATGTAAAAAAATATAAGCAGGATATTGATATGAACCTGTTCCGATTGTTTCCTTTTTGCCAAAGTAATATGCAATGCCACTGTTTGCGGTAAATCCAATTTTTTTTGCAGGCATGGTTGTTAGTAGCCCAAAACGATTATTACTCCAGGCATATATAGTACTAAAACCTCCGAAGTGAGTGCTGGAAAAATCTCCTGAAGGAATAGTAATTCCTGCTGCAATCAAATTTCTTTTTCCGCCGGGATTTAATTTTTCTTCAGTATCTGTTTGAGAGAAGCAAAATGAAGTAAGAAATAAAAGTAGAAATAACGGAAAACTCTTTTTCATAATAAGGCTGTGATTCCAGGCAGATATATTACTTAATCAAAACAAAAGTACCTTTTCTTTCTATAGTTTCACCCGGCTTACAATGGCTTTTATAAACCAAACATAAACACCGGCTTGCTGAAGCTTATTGTAAACAGTTACTCCATTTGTATAGAAGAGTAGTTTACCGGTGGAGTCTGAAATTGAAGAGGAACCTTCATCAGCAATCATCATCCCATCAGGCAAGGAGGATGTCAACGGCTGTTGGGTCATGGGATTTGTAAAGCTGATTCCCGCCCGCTGACCAAAATACCAGTTATTGTTTTGCTGCGCCAGTGATATAGAACTGGTGAACAGGAAAACAAAGAGTATAGCTGTAGTTTTTATCAATTGGGAGGGTATTTCAACGTATTTAGGAGGCCTGATTCTTCAAAATTGCTGCTTTTTAAGCGGAATTAACAGCATGGGATAACTTTCACACAATAAAACCATCGAATTTTGCGATTTTAGCTAAACTCACTGCTATTGAAGCAATTATACAAGATATCTCTTGCTTTTTTCCTCACATTGACTTCTCTCTGGGGCAGTGCGCAAATTCCCGTTCCCGATAATCCTGCTTCTAATTTGCGAAGAAAGATATTCAGGGTTGAATCGGACAGCATCAAAATTGATACCATCAGTATTGTGCCAAATACTTTTTCTATAAACAATGTATTAGCAGAGGACTACAAGCTTGATTATGTAAATGCAATCTTGTATTGGAATAAAAAACCAGTCGCAGAGACTGTAACGGTAACTTACCGGGTTTTCCCATTTAAGTTGAACCCGGTAGCACAACGAATGAACTATGATAGTGTAATGAATAATTTCTATCAGAAACCATTTGAGTTTAATAACGGATTTACCGGCAATCAAAGAGGGGTATTTAATTTTGGTAACCTGAAAGCGGAAGGTAGTCTTGGCCGGCAAATTGGTTTTGGTAACAGCCAGGATGCAGTAGTGAATTCAACTCTTAACCTTCAGCTAAGTGGTATGCTGGGAGATAGTATAGAGATACAGGCTGCTATTACAGACAACAACATTCCTATTCAACCAGATGGTACTACCCAGCAATTGAATGAATTTGACCAGGTTTATCTTCAGTTTAAAAAGAGAGGATGGCAACTGAATCTTGGAGATATAGACATACGGCAAAATCAAAGTTATTTTCTGAATTTTTATAAGAGATTACAGGGTATTTCATTTCAAACAGAGAACCTTCTTTCCAAAACCATTAATTCGAAAACGTTAGTGAGCGGTTCTATTGCAAAGGGAAAATTCAACAGGCAAATTCTGGAACCGTTAGAAGGGAACCAGGGACCATACAGGCTTCGGGGCCCTAATAATGAATTGTTTTTTGTAGTTCTTGCCAACACAGAAAGGGTGTTTTATGATGGACAACTGTTGCAAAGGGGAGAAGACCAGGATTACGTCATCAACTATAATTCCGCTGAAATTACATTTACACCAAAGAGAATGATCACAAAGGATAGCCGTATACAGGTTGAGTTTGAATATGCTGAGAGAAATTACCTGAACACTAACCTGTACCTGTCGCAGGAATTCGAGGTAAACCGGAAATTAAAGATCAGGTTGGGAGCTTTCAATAACAATGATGCAAAAAATTCCCAGATAAACCAGGTACTGGATACAAGGCAAAAACAATTCCTGGCAGATATTGGAGATAGTACACAGAATGCCTTTTATCCTACGGCTGTGATAGATTCATTTGCGGCGGATAAGATCCTTTATGAGAAAATATATATAGGAGTTGATTCATTTTACCAATATTCCACGAACCCTCAGACGGCAAAATATAATTTGTCGTTCGTGGATGTAAAGCAGGGCAATGGGAATTATATTCCTGATTTTAATGGTGCGAATGGAAAAGTATACAAATATGTGGCCCCGATTGCCGGTGTGAAACAAGGTCAGTATGAACCGGTACAAATACTGGTAGCTCCCAAACGGCAACAGATCGTAAATCTTGGTATTGAATATGCAATCGATAAAAATACTTTACTTAAAACTGAAGTGGCAACCAGTAACAATGATGTAAACACTTTCTCATCAAAGAACAATGGTGATGACCGTGGCTGGGCAGCAAAAGTTCAATTATCAAATACAACGATGCTGCGCCCGGTAAAAAAGCTGGAATTAAATACAGCAGTGGATTATGAATATGTGCAGAGCAGGTTCAGGCCGCTGGAAAGGTTACGTAATGTAGAGTTTACAAGAGATTGGGGGCTTGTGTTGCAGCCTATACCCCTGGCTGTAAATGAAAATATTTTCAAGATCAATGCCGGGTTAAAGGATAAGAATAATCACCAGGTATCATACCAGTTTATTAAATATAACCGGAGTGATAATTACAGTGGTTTTCAGAATTCAATAAATCATAGCGCCGGCTGGAAGGGCTGGAGATTCAGTAACCAGTTCATGATCACCAATTTCAACTTGTTGAACGATAAGGGTAGTTTTTTAAGGCCATCAGTAGACATCAGTAAGCAATTCAAAAAAATGAATGACTGGCGGTTGGGAGTAAATTATTCTTTGGAAAAGAACTCTCCAAGATATAAAAACAGTGATACGCTGATCCCCACTTCTTTCTTCTTTGATATTTATTCAGCGTACTTAAGATCAGATGAAAGTAAGAAGAACAAGTTTGGTGTTACATTTTTTACAAGAGCTGACAGATACCCGGTGAGTAAAGAGTTTGTAAAAGGAGACAGGAGTTTGAACATGAATTTGCAAACAATGCTGGAGGGGAATGCAAAAAGACAGTTTTACCTGAATGCCACTTTCCGGAAACTGAAGGTATATAATGCTGTTGTGTCAAGGCAAAAAGAGGATGAAACAATTTTAGGAAGAGCCGAGTATGTGATGAATGAATGGAAGGGATTGCTTACCGGAAATATTTTATATGAAGTAGGAGCAGGGCAGGAGCAACGCCGTGATTATGCTTACCTTGAAGTACCTGCGGGGCAGGGAGAATATGCATGGATCGATTATAACAGTGACGGTATCCAGCAATTGAATGAGTTTGAACTGGCCGCTTTTCCCGACCAGGCAAAATTCATCCGGGTATTTACTCCAACCAATGAATTTATTAAAGCCAATTACATCACTTTGAATTACCGGCTTGATATTAATCCAAGAGCTATTTTGAATAAGGCTGACCAGAAGGGGATGAAGAAATTTATTTCAAAACTGAACCTGCTCACTTCATTCCAGACCAGTAAAAAATCAATTGCTGATGGTGATTTTGCCTTCAATCCTTTTAAGTATGGAGTAAATGATACTGCCCTTATTACATTGAGCACTACTATCCTGAATACTCTTTCCTATAACAGGTTCAGCAGTAAATGGGGTATCGATTTCAGTAACTACCGGAATAATGGGAAATCCCTGCTGACCTATGGTTATGAAAGCCGGAAGATCAATGACTGGTCGGTAAAGTGGAGATGGAATTTGAGCAGAAGCCTTTCAGTTACAATTAATGGTAAAAAGGGCCTGAACGCATTATATACTCCTCAGTTTGCTAATCGTAATTATCAACTTTCTATATACAGTATTGAGCCTTCGATGATCTACATACAGGGGACTAAATTCAGGGTGGTTGGCAGCTACAAGTTTGATAGTAAGAAAAATATTCCGTTATATGGTAATGAGAAATCAGCATCCAATTCTATTAATATTGAATCAAGGTATAATATTCTCCAACGAAGCTCTCTTACGGGAAAATTCACTTTAAATAGTATTGATTACGATTTCCCTGCTAATACAACGGTCAGCTATATTATGCTGGATGGGCTGTTGCCTGGTAAGAATTTCCTATGGTCATTAGGTTTCAATAAAAGACTGGCCAACAACCTTGAATTGAATTTTCAATATGATGGACGTAAGGCCGGAACATCCCGGACAGTACATTTGGGAAGGGCAGGGGTGACGGCATTATTCTAAAATGATTCAGAATAAAATCAATTCAAATCTCACCAGGGCTTGCTACCTGTATATTGCATGTAAACAGTAAACAGGCAATACCCTGGTGAGTGACTAATTACTATTTCTTATCTCAAAATGTAAAGGTAGTTCTGAGGCTTGCTACAAAATTCCTGTCCTTATATTCATCTTCATCCTTATTAATATTTGAAATTCCCTGTGCTATCCTGATACCAACACCAACCTTTTTTTTCTGATAACCAAATCCTAATAAGCCTCCAAAGTCAAATCCATTGATATACTCTTTATAGTCATACGTTTCACCATCATACTTATCCTTAGCACTGGTAAGAATACCTGGCTGTACACCAGCTTCTCCATAAAAACCACTTTTTGAAGTACCTCTTATCAGGATTGGCAGATTGATATAGTTCAGCATTACTTTACCAGAAACATAGTCAGAGTATTTTGAACCTTGCATAGAATAATTTAATTCAGTCCTGAGGCCAAAATTATCGCTTAATTCAGCCAGGCACATACCAAAACCTAAATAAAAGCCGAACAGGCCTTCGTCGTAACTTTCGCTGTCTCCGTTAATGTTGGATAACTGTGGGCCAATAGTCGCATAAAAAGGATTCCTGCATTTTTTCTTTCTGTTTTCTTCCGTGTCAGGCAGGATTTGTGCCATTAATAGTTGTGCAATCAGACAACTGCAAAGCAGTACTAAGAACTTTCTCATAAAGTTTAGTTTTAAGATTAGAAAATGGTTCTTTTATGGTTATGCTCGTAAAGCCAAAAACTAATTGGTACTGACGGGTGCCCTGAATACTCCTTTTTGAATGAAAGGCGACCATGCTGATCCATTATTCTTCATTTCTGCAAGATCAGCATACAGACTGCAGGGAGATCCCCCTTTTCCGAAAATAAAAGGGAAACGGATATGACGAATAGGTATCTTGTTCAATCCTGCAATAGAATTGAAAATTTCTATTGCATAATCATAACAATTATATTTATTGATATTGTATTTCCTTTTTGCCAGGTCTACGGCCGTTTTAATTACCAGCCTGAAATCTTCTTCATCAATTTTTTTTGATAGCGATATATTATATTCCCGGTTGCTATTGTTTAATATTTCGCTTCGGACATTTTTGAATAGTAAACTGGAAGCAGGCCTCCTGGGATAAAATCCAAATACACTATTTATAGTATCCGTTCCGGTCCATTTGCTGAGTATGATAAAAACATGCCCGGTTTCGCTCTTTACATGCACCTTTCGGGGGTTATTATTATCAGGTAAATCGGCACAAAGAGTAATGGAGTAACTCGCATTATTGTTTAGAGGGTCAAAACATGAAAGACTTTCTGAAAGTCTTTCACTTGCCGTTTTGTACTTTGAAATGTTTTTAGGGTTTGCAGAACTATTTTCAGCATTGGCAATTCCTTGTGCAGATGTTGTAATCTGAGGTAGTGCCTGCAGGAAAAGAGAGGCAAACACCAGGTAACAGTTAGCAATTGAACGTAAAGAAATATGAGTGTACATATTCTTTAGTTAATGGTTAACTAAATGTACAAAATTTCTTTTTGAAAAAGCAAGACCTTAATTATTAACCCGGTAAATCCGGCATTTTATACATTAAACCTGAAATGCATCACATCTCCGTCTTTCACTACATATTCCTTTCCTTCTATTCTTAACTTACCTACTTCTCGGCAGGCAGCTTCAGAGCCATATTGCACAAAATCATCATAGCTGATCACTTCAGCTTTGATAAATCCTTTTTCAAAATCAGTATGGATGACACCAGCTGCCTGGGGAGCCTTCCAGCCTTCATGGATCGTCCATGCCCTTACTTCCTGTACACCGGCAGTAAAGTAAGTATATAGATTAAGTAGTTTATAAGCAGAATGAATAAGACGGTCAAGGGCTGGCTCTGTCATTTTATATTCTTCCATAAACAATTGCCTGTCTTCAGGATTTTCCATCTCTGCTATTTGTGCTTCGATATTATTATTCATGATGATGACTTCAGCCTTCTCATTTTTTACCGCTTCCTTCAGGGTGTCGGAATATTTATTCCCGGTATGCATGGATGCTTCGTCCACATTGGCAACGTAAAGAACAGGTTTATCCGTAAGTAAGAAAAGATCGGCGATAGCCACTTTTTCTTCTTTATCCAGATCCAATTCCCTGATGCTTTTACCTTTTTCTAAATGTTCTTTGCATTTTACGAGTACTTCAAGTTCTGTTTTGTACTTCGGGTCAAGTTTTATTTGTTTTTCAGTCTTCTGTATTTTCTTCTCGACACTTTCGAGATCCTTAAGCTGGAGTTCTGTATCAATGATCTCTTTATCGCTTACAGGATTGATCGCTCCTTCCTCACGAAGAATATTTTCGTCTTCAAAGCAACGTATCACATGAATGATCGCATCTACTTCCCGGATGTTTCCCAGGAATTTGTTGCCCAATCCTTCCCCTTTGCTGGCTCCGCGAACCAGGCCTGCAATATCTACGATCTCTATCTGGGTAGGAACTATGCGATTGGGAACAACCAATTCAGCCAGTTTGTTTAACCTTGGGTCGGGAACATCCACCAGGCCCACATTGGGGTCAATAGTGCAAAAGCGGTAATTGCTTGCCTGCGCTTTGGCACTATTACTAACTGCATTAAAAAGCGTTGATTTTCCAACATTGGGTAGTCCCACAATTCCTGCTTGTAAAGCCATATCTTATTTTTCGAGGCGCAAAGATAAGGGTTAACAGCCTGATGGAGGATTGAAATCAAACCTTTAACTTCAAAGCTTAAACTAACGTTTACATGGCATTAAGCAGAATATGGACAGCCTTCATTATCATAGCCCTGCTGGTAGCAGCCGGGAAATTTGCTTTTGAGCCCGGTCAGCAGCAGATATTCAGCAGCCTGGTAACAGGTAAGAACTCTGACACTATTGCTGTACGGTCATTGGATTCAGCTGCTATTCCTGTATCGGTTCACAGCCAGTTGAAAGACCAGAAAATAGCTATCTGGGGAAAAGAAAAAGTGTACAAAACCGGGGAGAACAACTACAGGGCATTTAAATTATTACCCGCAAACGGGATATTTGAAACAACAAAAGACGCTGTAAATCTTTGTATCGGTCTGATTGGCATTATGGCATTATTCATGGGTTTTATGAGTATAGCTGAAAGGGCAGGAGGCATCAGGTTTTTGTCGAGGATCATTGGACCATTTTTTTCCCGGATTTTTCCTGAAGTTCCGAAGGATCATCCGTCCATGGGACATATGGTAATGAACTTTTCAGCTAACCTGATGGGGCTTGATAATGCCGCTACGCCTTTTGGTATAAAAGCCATGGAGAGCCTCCAGGAAATTAATCCTGATAAAACCACGGCCTCCAATTCGCAACTGATGTTTCTTTGTTTACATGCATCAGGACTTACATTGATCCCTACTATTATCATAGCAGACAGAGTGGCTTTAAAATCACAGCATCCTACGGATATCTTTATTCCCTGCATGATTGCCACTTTTGCGGCTACAATAGCTGCCTTACTGATTGTAGCGTACCGGCAAAGGATCAGGATATTTCAATCGGTTATCCTTTTATGGGTGCTGGGCATTTCTGCCGTCATTGCAGCGTTGATATTATATATTAAAACACTTGATGCAAAAGGAGTGCAGTTATTTTCTACCAGCCTGAGCAATGGAATTATTTTGCTCATTTTCCTTTTGATTATTGCCGGTGCTATTTATAAAAAAACTCCTGTCTTTGATGCTTTTGTGGATGGGGCCAAAGGAGGTTTTGAAACGGCTATCCGCATTATTCCTTACCTGGTGGGGTTGCTGGTGGCTATCAGTTTACTACGGAACAGCGGAGCATTTGAATTTGTAATGGATGGTATTAAAAGCATATTTATCTTTTTCGGAGGTGACACAAGGGTAGTGGATGCATTACCAACTGCCTTGCTAAAACCATTAAGTGGAAGTGGTGCCAGAGCCATGATGATAGATACACTAAATGCCCAGGGAGTGGATTCTTTTGCAGGTAATCTTGCTTCTGTTTTCAGGGGTTCTGCTGATACAACCTTTTATATCATCGCTGTTTATTTTGGTGCTGTGGGGATAAAGAATACCCGGTATGCAGTTACAACTATGCTGCTGGCAGACCTGGCCGGAATCATCACGGCTATTACTATGGCCTATCTCTTTTTTAAATAAAAAAAGGCTGTTCAGGGATGAACAGCCTTTAAAGCTAAAGATGTTTTTAAAAGTTTACAAAAGATGACAATGTTCTTGCTATTGTACCAGAAGTTGTCCCATATCTGCCCCTGAATACTAATGTATAGCTTCTTCTGGCAGTAGGTGTTAGTCCATTTAATGCTGCGAGTTGATTCATTGTTCCTGTTTCCCGAACCAGGAATGTATCGGTCAGGGCTGATGCATAAGGGATAAACCCTGTTACATCTGTTACCTGGATATTGGTGAATATGTTTTGGTTTCTCCTTTTAGAAAAAATATCTACTGCCGGTACGGTGGTTTTTGAAAAAACAAAGTTGGCAAACCTCAGCCTGGCAGTTGTATCATCCGGGATAACAATATTTGTCTCCACAGTTTTTTGTTTAGCAGCATTAATTGTATCATACATAAAAATGGTATAGTTCTTATTCGGCTGCATATTTTCTGCAAATGACAGCGGAGTTTGTGTAGCAGCAGTAAGCGTATCACGGATAAGAAAGGCACGGACACCAATTGGAACACTGAAACCATAGCCTGTCGCGGGAAAAACACCCCCCAGTGCTATAGCAGCACCATTTACAGGTTTGGAATCCACGTATACATAATTACGGGTAGCACTTACTGTGCCCATATATACTTGCAAAATACTGCTGTTGCTAAAATTCCGTTGCTGTTCTACTTTTTCGTCAAAAGTCTTGGTACAG
>JAKQEA010000116.1 GCA_029558715.1 Bacteroidota bacterium
CTGTAATTACTGTTTACAATGCCGGTGCCTATCAGGCAACACTCACTGATGCTAATGGCTGCACTAACCATGAAACCTTTGAAGTGCATGAGAACCCCTATGCAGGATTTATGATGACAGGCTGTGTACAATATTGCGACACATTACCTGTAACGGTCTTTGGTAGCGGAAATTTGTCATTTGAAAAATGGACATGGTATGTTGATGGTGTTCCTCAAACTTCCGGGCAGCAAAGCCAGGTTCAGAACCTGAATATGGGATTGCTCAGCCCGGGTGTGTATGTAGTAACGCTACATTTGGTAGTTACATATCCTGATGGGACGCATTGCGAAATGATGTCTGATGCGCTTGAAATAACCATTATACCATGCCCTTGCAGGCTTTATCCCGAAGGTAAAATTTACTGCATGAACGAAGTAAATGGTGATGTACAATCATTGAATAATTATCACTTCGAGATAGTAACCAACTATAGTTGTTCAGCTAATCCTAATGTCATGGTCACTTCGCCAGATGGCGGAGTGTCAATGCTGCCGAATTCAAACCCACCGCAACTGCTCACCGGCATACTATCAACCTACAGTGCTTACCCGAACAATGTTTGTTTTGACATTAACATAACAGATCCTAACAAGCCGGAGTGCAGCTGCAACTACCTCTATTGTATGAAATTGCCCAAATGCGGAGTTCCTGTAGGCTGTGGCATAGAAATTAAAATTGATAATGTTCAATGTATTGGTCATGATGCCAATGGCAACAGAATCTATAGTTTTACACTTACGCTGCTCAATTCGCCACAGCTATTTTCCATGTTTACGGCACAGGGAGGTGTTTTAGGTGCCATGCCGGCCACGGTTGGTCCCGGCACAACTATTATCAACAGCTCTATAACCGTCAGCAATACTGCAAGTACCTTTTGTATCACCTTGCATGGCTACAATTTTACTACTTACACAGCTTGTAAATCATCAGGTTGCTCGGGTAATTTGCCTCCTTGTGGTATTCCTCCATCAAGAAACGGAGAGAAAAACACTACAACGCCACTGCTTAGGGTAAGCTATCAAAATGATGGTAACGATGCTGTTCAAATTGCAACACTAAGTCTGATGCCAAACCCTGCTAAAAACAGCGTTACACTACGTTACAGTGCCCGTACCGGTGGTATTATTACCATCACCTCTGCCGTAGGACAGATAGTGTATAACGAAAAGGTGGCAACAGAAGGCCTGTCAGAACTTTCTACACAATCATGGCAGCCGGGTATTTATTTTGTTACCCTGCAAAGCATTGCAGGAGATTGTTTGGTTCAAAAATTAATCATCATCAAATAACACACAAAATGAAAACAAGTGTAAAATTATTATTGATATTGATGCTTCTGATGACAAAAGCAACAGCACAAACACCCGGTTGGCAGTGGCTGTCGCGTGTTGGGGGCTACAGTGGCAATGGCAATGGTGGCAGTGGACCTGATGAATGGGTAAAAGACATCAAGACCGATGCACAGGGCAATGTATATGTATGCGGCAGGGTATGCTATGGAGCCAACTTTAATGGTGATACCATGACTACCTATCAGGGTTATTTTAGCTTGTTTATGGCTAAGCTAAACTGTGCCGGAGATTTAGTGTGGGTAAAAACTGCAGGTACAGCTGCTTTTAATAGCATGGAGGCTTATGGTCTTGCATTGGATAATTATGGCAACATCTATCTTACAGGATACTTGATTGCCTATCCATTTAACCCTACACAGCTTTTTGATACACTAATTGCAGAAGACACAAATGATTTTTTCTTAGCCAAGTTTGATACCTCCGGCAATTTTAAATGGGCAAAAATTGCTGGACCTGGACAAGGAATTTTAGGAACAAGAGGGTTCAAAATTCAAATTACCGATGACGATATGATTAATGTTTCCGGTGTTGGAGGTTCTTCGGGAATTTTCTTTCCGGGCTATAATTTTAATTATAGCTGGTGCTTTGCTGCTCGTTTTGATACTTCCGGAAATATTAACAGGTTTCAGAACCTAGGCAGTGTATATGGCCCAATTATGAATGATTATAAAATAAGCCCAACAGGTGATCAGTACATTACAGGATTTTTTAATTCAGATTCAATGGTCATTGGAGATACAACATTATATAAAATTACAACAGTAGCTGGGGCAAGTGATTTGTTTTTAACTAAATTTGATTCATCAGGTAATTTTAAATGGGTGAAACAAATTAGTGATAGTGTTCCAAGTGGAAATCAAGGTTATGGAATCTCATTTGATCCACCAAATATTCTTTTAGTTGGTGCTATTAACGCTTCGGTAACTTTTGATGGTTTCTCATTCATTAATAATTACGATACAAGTATATATTCTAATTTTCCTTTTATTGCAAAATTTAATCCGAGTGGGAATTGCATTTGGGCTACAAATTCACACCATAAATATGTAACCCGAGCAACAGGCGGAATCACTACTTTGAGTAATGGAGTATCCTACTACAGTGGTTTTTTTTCAGGACCGGCAAAATTCGGTACAGATTCCCTTTCCAGTAACGTACTAACGGATATTTTTTTGGCAGAAGTATCACCATCAGGAGTCATTACTTCTGGGACAAAAATCACAAGCATGGGTGGTGGTGATGAGCCACAGTGTATGACACACGATAGCAGCGGCAACGTTTATATTGGCGGT
>JAKQEA010000119.1 GCA_029558715.1 Bacteroidota bacterium
GGATACCCTGGCTAAAAACTTTACCGTAAATCAACCATTTCGTTTTATCCAGGTTGGGGCATGGGATGGAACCGGCTATGATTTTTTGTATGATTTTGTAAAAGAAAGAAAATCCTCAGGCATTGTTATTGAGCCATTACCTGATTACTTTGAGAAACTGAAAAAAAATTATACTTACAACCCCTCTGTTATAGCTGTCAACAAAGCTGTTTTTCACGAGAAAAAGGAAATTGAATTGTACAGGGTTGATCCGGCCAGAACTGACGGGCTTCCTGATTGGGCAGGAGGAATCGCTTCTGTAGATCCGGCTCACCATAAAAAAGCTCATATCCCTTCTTCTGTTATTATCACTGAAAGGGTCCAGGCCGACACGTTGATGAACATTATTAAAGAGTACTATCCATACCGGGTTGCCGATCTTTTTCAGGTGGATGTGGAAGGATATGATTTTGATGTGCTAAAACAACTTGACTTTACCTTTCTTAAACCGGATATAATCAAATTTGAGTATATAAACCTGCCAGCTGGTCAGGCAGAAGAGGCTGTCAGGTTATTAAAGGCAAAAGGTTATTATTGTTTCTACGATGATATTGATATTATAGCTGTAAGGTTGAAGAAAATAAAATTATGACCATCTGCATTGCAACAGACGGATTTCCCCCGCAGGTAGGTGGCATTGCCACTTTCAATAAGCATCTTGTTTCCCTGCTTACCGATGCTGGTCATAAAGTAATTGTGCTTTATATGGCATATGACAGTGAAGAAAATGATCAGATCATTACAGAGGGTTTACTTACAAAAGTCATTCTGAGAAAGACATACCAGCAACACTATAAACAATGGCAAGGCTATTTCAGACCCGGCGGCTATGATGCAGCCAACTGGATTGCTATTGGAATGGCGATGAGGCAATGGCTGCTGTCTAACAATAATCAATTTAATATTGATGTTATTGAAGCTTCAGACTATGGCGGTTGTGGTATATTTCTTTGTGATGCATCTCTTCCCCCTGTCATTATCACAGGCCATGGAAGCCTGGTCCAATTATCCAGGTATAACTACAGTAATAATGATGATAGTTACAGGGTGGTATGCAAATTAGAAGAGCTATCATTCATTCAGGCCGATGCTGTAATAGCGCATAGCCAGGTAAACAAACTGGATCTTGAAAAATTATTTAAAAGACATATTGAGTCAGCTACCATTCCATGGATCAATAAAGACACAGGAGATAACAACCCTGCTGATAAAAACAAATTGCTGGTGATTGGCGGACTGCAACCGGCCAAAGGAGTTTATACTATGGCAGAGGCTATGCAATTACTTTCTATTAAACAACCCGGTGTAGTATTAGAATGGATCGGAGGCGATACCTGGCTGGCGCCGGGGCAACAAAAAGTTTCGTTATATCTGGAAAAAAAATACCCTTCTGTATGGCAACAGAACTTTATCTGGAAAAATGAACAACCACACGGTACCACTCAAAATGACCTGTTATCGGCCTCACTTGTAATTATACCTTCTGCTTTTGAGACATTCAGTTATGTGGCGCTTGAAGCAGCGGCCTGTAAAAAAGCGATTGTTATTACTGACAAAACCGGGGCATCTGGTTTATTTACACACGGAAAGGATGCCTGGATAGTCCCGGCTGATGATCCCGCTGCACTGGCGGAAGCAATACTTCACCTGATCTCCAACCCGGAGCTATGCAAGCAGTTGGGTGAAAATGCATATCAGATGGTTCAACATGAACTGACGAAAGAAAAAATTATTTCAGAAAGAATGGCTGTATATAGCAGGGCGATTCAGTCACAAAAACAAAAAGAGAAAGGCCTGCATCCCGGTCTCTCTTTTTTAAACAATTATCGCACACCGGCAAGAAAATATTACTATTGTATTCGCCGATTCCTTAAAAAATTAACCGGCAAATCCTGATGTTCCGTTTTTTCAGAAAAAAGAAGCCGCAGCAGCTTGCTGATATTTTTCATGACATCTACTATAGATCTGATCTATGGAAAATGAATGAGACAGGATCAGGCGTTGGCTCTACGCTGGATCATACAAAAAGTATCCGGGAAAAGATCCCCTTGCTCCTGCAATCAGTAAATGCCCGGTGGCTGCTCGATGCTCCATGCGGAGACCTCAACTGGATGAGCAAGGTTAATCTCGGTAACATCCGTTATACAGGTGCTGATATTATTTCAAAGATGATCGAAGAAAATAAAAGGAAATTCCCGGGACATGAGTTTATCGTTGCAGATATTACCAAAGATCCACTGCCCGCTGCCGATGTAGTGTTATGCAGGGACTGTTTTATTCATCTGCCTAATAAACTGATTATTGACGCAATTGAAAATTTCAAAAAATCAGGACTAAAATATATGCTGACAAACACTTACAATTTTATTACTGAGAACAAGGATATTCAACCCGGAAAGTTCCGGATGATCAACCTGAAACTTCCTCCATTTTCCCTCCCGGAACCGGTGGCATTTATTGAAGAGGATTTTACCGATGGGTACCCAGACAAAAAATTGGCATTATGGAAACTCTGAAAAGTGAATGAAGTTAAAAAGCATATCGCCATCCTCTGTTCCCGCCTCGACCTGCCCGGTGGTATAGAAAGGGCTATAGTGAACACAGCAAATCTTTTTGCGCAAAAAGAACACCAGGTAACCTTGGTAATACTTGATGAGACAAAGAACAGCTTCTATCCTCTCCTTCCTGCAGTACAGGTAATACAACAAGCTTTATCGTTCGGTATTACCCCGGAAGGCAATGTGATCTCACGCAAAATAAAATTGCTGACCGATGTACTGAAACTGCGGAAACTGCTTAAATATCTGAAAGCTGACCTGGTAATTGCTTCTGAATATCCATTCGCTGCTGCAGCTATTTTAGCCGGCGCAAGAAAGATTTCAAAAGTTGTTTCCTGGGAACATCATCACTATTATGAATTGCAACGAAATGTTTTCTGGAATAAAATATTCAGGCTTACTTATCCCCGGCTGGATTCAGTTGTTTGTCTGAACGATGATGAAAAAAGACTTTTTACTTCCATTAATCACCAACCTATTGTTATCTCCAATTTTACTGAACCTGCACCTCCATCACAACTGATCAATAAATTAATACTGACCGTTGGCAGGCTAACCGCTGTAAAAGGAACCGATCTCTTGTTAGCAACAGCAAAAATTGTTTTGAACCAGCACCCGGACTGGCAATGGAAACTGATCGGAGATGGGGATTTGAAAGAAGAAGTAATGCGATTCATTGAAAAAGAGAACCTGCAAAACCGGCTCATCATTCAGCCTCCTGTCAGTCATTCAATCATCTCAGAATACCAGAACGCTTCTCTGTATGTAATGACATCACGGAATGAATGTTTCCCGATGACATTGCTCGAAGCCCAATCAGTGGGACTTCCCTGTATTTCTTTTGACTGTGATTCCGGTCCAAGACATATCATCAACAATGAGGAAAATGGCCTGCTTGTTGAAAAAGAAAATATATCTCTGCTGGCCGCAGCTGTTTCCTCACTAATCATCAATGGGGAAAAAAGAAACCTAATGAGTGAATATGCAGAAAAAAGTATCCGGCAATTCTCTCCGGAAAATATTTACCAATTATGGAAGAAATTGTTCTGATCAACAGGAATTTTTTCCCGCAGATAACGCAGATTATCCAGCAGAGATACGCTGACGATATATCTGCAAAATCTGCGAAGCCATCTGCGAAGATCAGCGGGAACATTTTTTCCCGCAGGTAACACAAATTAGCCCGCAGATGACGCTAATTGGAGTTCTGCGAAATCAGCGAATACATCAGCGCTGATCAGCGGGAGAATTTCCTTCCCGCAGATAACACAGATTATCCCGCAGAGAAACGCTGATTAATATCTGCAAAATCTGCGCAGGTATCTGCGAAGATCAGCGGGAAGATTTCTTTTCCCACAGATAAATGCTGAAAATAAAAAAGGCACCATCACTGATGCCCTGAATATATTCTACTTCCTACTTCCTAATTCCTACTTCCTGCTTCCTAATCATCCAGCTTTAACACTGCGAGAAAGGCTTCTTGTGGTACTTCTACATTTCCTATCTGTCTCATTCTCTTTTTACCTTCCTTCTGTTTTTCCAGGAGCTTTCGTTTACGGCTGATATCTCCACCATAACATTTAGCCGTCACATCTTTTCGCATAGCAGAGATATTCTCCCTTGCCACCACCTTCGCACCAATAGCCGCCTGAATGGCAATCTGGAATTGTTGTCTTGGCAATAATTCTTTCAGTTTTTCA
>JAKQEA010000136.1 GCA_029558715.1 Bacteroidota bacterium
ATTTGTAGCTGCCAATGTCCACCAGTCTTCAGCTTTGCTGGCCCACCAGGGTGCAGTTATGTCCTGGTCAGGTACATATCCTTTCACCGTATCTTTTTCATATATCCCCCGGGTAGTAACAGTACTTCCCATTTCTGTACCGATAATTGGCTGATCAGGATGATCACGATGATAATCAGCCACAGCAAATTGGCGATAATTAAAAGAACGAACAGGAATAACTTCATTAATACCATTATACACATTTGGGAGATCAGCAGCATAAGTACAGGTTCTTGTCGGATCTAATTCATTTTGTTTTGCTATAAATGTTTGTGCAATTCTTTTACCGATGCTGGTTGTATGTATCCAGCCTTCTTCGTTGCCGATAGACCACATAAAAACAGATGGCCTGCTGCGGTCTCTTCTTATGAGTCGTTCAAACTGATCCATATACTCAGGACTGCTGTTCAGTAACCGTTGTTCATCCATCACGAGCATGCCCAAACTATCGCAGGCATCAAGAAGTTCTGGTGTTGGTGCGTTATGACTGGTACGATATGCATTCACACCCATTCGCTTTAGTAAGCTGATCCGGTAATATTGAAGGTAATCGGGCAAGGCACTGCCCACTCCTACATGGTCCTGGTGATTATTTACTCCTTTCAGTTTTACATATTGACCATTCAGGAAAACACCATTCGGTTTTATTTCAATATGACGAAGCCCATAACGAATTACTTTCCTGTCGACCAGCTTACCTCCTGCTTTAATCTCGACGATCACCCTGTACAAATAAGGATCATTCAGCGTCCACTCTCTGAAATTAACTGTTGAAATATTGTTTACTGCTATTGCCTGCTTATTAACATGAATGAACAGCTTCTGCTCTTTTGATACGGATACAACTTTTCCACTCCTGTCCGTTAAATATGCCGACACAATACAATCTGATGTTGATGGTGATTGATTTTTTATAACTGTTTCCACATTTACAACAGCCTTATTACTGACAATAGCCGAATAAACAAATACACCATCTGTTTCAATATGAATATTATTATATTTATTCAGCCACACATGCCTGTAAATGCCGGCTCCTTCATAAAACCATCCTTCATATTGCGTAGCATCTGCTCTTACCACTAATACATTATCTTTTTCAAAATTGATGTAATCAGTAACATCATAAGCCACTCCCAC
>JAKQEA010000148.1 GCA_029558715.1 Bacteroidota bacterium
TTTTTTACTGAAAATTTTTTATACTATATTGACTTTTTCGGGTGGGAAATGATGATCAAAGAAGGCAAAAAAGCCCCCGGTCAATATTCGAATTTCGTCTTTAAAGTCTGTTGTTATATCGGCTTTGATGCAAATTATCAGTTTTCCAGCTTTGCGGGGGGGTGGGGATCGGGTCACTATTCTTAAACTTCCTTCCCTGCAAATCTATGTCTATCTGCGGACTTTCTGCTTTCGCCTGCAGCATTTCTTTAACATGCTCTACACAGCACAGTTTATGCTCTTTTGCCTGCGTGCTATGTGGAAATTCTGCCTGCTCGCCTGCTATAATAAAATCTGCTGCTGCTGCACTGATTTTTTTTGTCCTTTTCTACTGGTTCTGGATTTGCTTTTGCCTGGTTTCGATGCAAATTGCCAGTTCACCCGATTCAATGTCAGCCTTACCTCTGGCAAAATTCCGGTTATCCTGCTCTGCTATTTTTACCTTTCACTGCTAGTTCTGGATCTGCTCTGCTGATTGCTGCAGTGGACTTGTCGCCGGGCCTCCTGGAATTGCCGGTAAAACCTTATTCATTTGGGCGGGTGGGGATCGGGTCACTATTCTTAAACTTGCTTTGCTGCAGATCTGCGTTTATCTGCCGGCTTTTGCTTGAGCTATTCATGATCGGTTTCGATGAACGAACTGACAACAAAGAGAAGATCAGTTAAGAGGGTGGGGCAAAAAGCGGGCAAAAAAGCCTACTGGCTTTTTTTTTGCCGTGAAGGGGTGCATGGGGGGAGGGAGGGCACGGCAAGTCAAATTGCTACTGCAATTTGACGCCCGCTTTTTGCTGGGTGGGTTCCCCCGGTCCCGGACTGACTTCATTAAAAGTATCGCAGTTCGGTTAAAAGGGTGGGGGCAGGGCGGGTTGCTAGCTCTGCCAGCCCTGCTGCTCCCCCCGGATATCTCCTGCAGCAAAAGTATAGCTGTTCCCGGCTCTTTCTGCTGCATGCTGCATTTCTTTCATGCTCTTTTGCCTGTGTGCTTATGTGCAAACTCTGCATGCTGCTCTGCTCTGCAAGCCTCGGCTCTTTTGCCTGCGTGCTATGTTGCAAATTTTGCAATGCTGCAGATCCTTTATTTGCAAAGCTCGGCTCTATGGAGCTATGCTGATAGAACTTGTTACCCTGGGACTTGCCGGACCGGTGCAAGCAGACTATAACGGCCTCGGTTCAGGGAGAAGTCTCGCGTCGGTTTGCCTTTTGTACGTAAAACGTCTTGTGCAGCAATTCTTTGAGCTACTGCGAAAAGATTTGCGTCAGTCTTAGAGGTAAGATCTGGAAAGCGAGTAACAGCGAGTCTTCTCCCTGAGTTTGGCTGGAGCGAGATCGCCGGGTTTATCATCTGGAGTTGTTGGGTCTGTCTGCAAAGTACTGGTAAAATCGGCAATCAAAAGTTTACCACCCTGAGATATCAAAAATCGGACATTTTGCCTTATTTTTTTCTTCTGCATAATGAATAACTAATACCGTATTAGTTATTCATTGCTTAAAAAGTGTTGTTATGACTTGCTTTTTTCATTGTGCAGTTTGAAAAATAGTATCAGGTTTCAAAAAATCAAAAGTGACATAAACTTTTTTATAATTATATGAAAATTTATAAAGCCAGGGGCGTAATAGAATAAGAATTTTTGCCGGCTCACTTGCTCTGCTAAATTCAGATCTGCTTTCCCGGCTGCAGCAAAAGCTATGCTGCTTTAAGCAGTGCATCTTTGCTGTTTTCTGCTTGCAATGCCATTATAAGCTTTTTCTGCTGGTTTGGCCCATGTCCAGCATAGCTGCAACCAACTGAACAGTAAATAAAATTACTTTATTTATAAATTAAGATCAAGATAAACATATTCCAGTTCAGCCTGGGTTATATGTATATTTAAACGCTTCTTTTTATATTCAATCAGTATCTACCTTGCAATATATAATTTACAAGGTAAATTATAATTTAGAATTCATTAAATTTAATATACCGAATATGATGAAAGTAAAAATAAACACGTAAAGTTAAATAAAACTGTTTTAAATATTAGGTTCCCACGATGTTCTCATGGTATATTTACCCTGTTTGTTTAAAAATACTCTACCAGGCAAAAATGTATAGTTCTGCCTGGTACCATTTTCCTTTATCTCTTTTTCTATTTACTTCGAGTTTTTAACAATTGTTCTGATTTGTCGATATACTCCCCAGCGTATTGCCATAACAAGGATAAACCAATATCAACACTATAACCAAATTCAGTGTTGCCATATTTTTCTGAGCTTAAGTCTCCTTGCATGTTCGGATACATCTTGAAAATGTATCTTACAGTAGAATCATCTTCCTTTACAAAATTTTGAACTTCATCTCCACTGAATTTTATATCCCACCACTCAGAAGCATCTTCATATGCCTTCATTGCTTGAGATATGTTTGTGTTAAATCCAGGAATATATTCAGTTGGATTATCTCTAAGAAATTTATTAACTTTGATTTTACAATCAGATAATCTAGACGGATAATCTCTATGACTAATTCCTACTTTTACAACGGAATGTAACGCCTGTAAAGCATCAATTGCTTCTTGTGCGGAAGAGACATATTCTGAAGGTGCAGGTGGAGGAGGTATCGGTGTAGGAGGTTGTGTTGGTGTAGGAGGTTGTGTTGGTGTAGGAACAACAGCAGCTCTCTTAGATATGAAAATGGATGTAATTACTCCTACATCATAATAATAGTCTGTGCCATCATCGGCATAATAAACTTTTTTGTCTTTATTCTGTACCCCCTTTGGATAATTTTTACTTATGTCAAAACTACTTGAACCCACACCTATACCTTCCGCAGTTTTATATGATTCATTCCCTATCATTATAGATTTTAAAATATTCTTTTTTGAATCAAACCATAATGTTAACTTTTGTGTGTCGTAATTTATTTTTGTATAACCCTGTTCTTTTGTAGGATTGCTCTTGGGTTCTCCGAGTAATTTTTTTACATCATCTAATGTAGATTTATTAATTTGAATACCTGCTATTCCACTGCCTGGGATTATTAAATAAGCTTTGGGGTCTTGGGTTGGTTCAGGATTTAAGGTTGAAGTAGGTACAGGAGTGGCGGTTGGAATAGGTGTTGGAGTTGGAGCAGGTTTAATAACATTACACCCCTGATTAAAGTAAAGAACTGAGATAATAATTCCGATAAAAAATAAAAATGATATTTTTTGTGCCATAAAATAAAAACTTCCTTCCTATTTTTGTTCTAGTAAGTTAAAGGAAATAATTTTTACATATCAATACTTTTCCTATAAATTATATACTAGAGATTTTTTATAATTCAATAAAAAATTCAAAAAATCCTTTTATTTTCTATATTTCTCTGATATTTTTTCGCACTTTCTTACCAGTTTCAAGACAATAGTTTTGCTGATTGCTGCCAACAGATTTATCATCGGGCTTTTTGCAATTTCTAGTTAAACAGTTCTCATCAAGAAAAACGGATCGATAAGCGTCTGCCTGGCTCCGGGCGGGGAGGGGGCAGGAGAGCCAGGCAGATTGTTTATGGACACAGCTTAAGCCACTGAGCGATTCATGATCGGTTTCGATGAACGAACTGACAAAAAAAGAGAAGATCGGTTAAGAGGGGACAGGGAGCGAAGTTTGTGGCTGCGTCACAAGCTCGCTTCGGGGCGGGCTGCACGCAATAACAATTATCAGCGAACTTCAATTTAGAACATAAATAAAACGGTTTGGAGGGGACAGGTGGCGATGTCTGTGACGCGTCACAGGCTGAGCCACGGGGCGGGTTGCCAGCACTAACGGTTACCTGCAAAATTCATTAGAAGCATAACAGAACGATTTTAAAGGGTGGGAAGGGGATTTTATTTTCTGGGACGGTTTAGGGGTGGGTAGAAAATCAAATCTGGGCGGGTTGCTGGCACTAAAGGTTATCGGCAAATTTCAGTAAAAGTATGACAGAACGGTTATGATGGGTGGGGAGGGGGCGGCTGCCGGCTATAACGGCTGTGCTGCTCTTGCAGATTTTTATCATGGGTAAAACGTGGGAAAGAGGGATGGAGAATATTACATACAAAATTAAAAAAAAGTTTATTAAACAAGGCTTTTTACGCTGATTTTATTTTCCATTTTTAGAGGTCCAAAATGACTCATTTTTTGGGAAAAAGAAAAGTATAAAAATCCTTTATCAGGTAAGGGTTTCTATGAAAATTGAACGTAACATTTACCCTGTTTCCCTCAGAATACCCTTTTTTGTCCGTTTGCTATCAAAACCCCAACTACACTCACAATATAACTTGTTGAACTATTTTATAATAACAATCATTTACTTGTAGCCTAACTTCAATCATATTGCCACCACCAGATTTGTTACTAAATACTATTTTATTACCACCAATTGAATAACTAAGCATTCCTTTTTCTTGTAAAATCTCAAGATGCGGTTTCATCTCATATAAAATAAAATCCTGTATATCACCAGATATACTATTAGATACAGGTTGAGGACTAAAAATTTGCTTAAAATCAGGTAATAACTTTATTAATGCTCTTACAGCTTCTACAACAATTCTTAATAATCCATATTCATTTTCAAAACTTTTAATTTCGTTAATTATAATTTCATAATCACAACGAGGCATATCACTCTCTAATAATTTGGCAAGACGATCATATATAGCATTTAAACCATCTTTATCAGTTGCTATTATACCTTGAAGCATATTTAATGGAACTGGTAAATCAACAGGTCTCATACCTGTATGACAGATAGGTATAACTGGTATACCTCTAACCCAAGCGGCACCGGCCTCAAAATTTACCCAAGGGCGACTTACTGAATATTTACTAGACAAAATAAACTCAATTTTTGCTTCTTTAAGAGCTAAATCAATGTCATTTAACCACTTGTCTCCTACTAATATGCTCTCTTTATCCGAAGAAACAAAGACTTTAATAAATCCTAGAAAATCTTTTTCAATATGACGCTTAATAATATCTGCTAATTTTGCTTCTTCGGTAATATGAGAAAAAAATATTATTAGTTTACTCATAATTATTACTCCTTTCATTATCAAAGTTTGATTTCACTTCAGAACTTCTTCAGATGTAAAAAAAATTCCTTTTTTTGTTTTACGCTCTGCTGGCAGTGCAGGAATAAACGGTTTTATTGCCAGACCTGCTGATGTGGATTTGACGTCCTCTATTTTGAATTGCCAGTTTTTGTAATTTACTTCGGGTTTCCGGTGGGGACAGGTGGCGAAGTTTGTGGCTGCGTCACAAGCTCGCCACGGGGCGGGTTGCCTGCACTAACGGTTACCTGCAAACTTCAGTAAAAGCATAACAGAACGATTTTAAAGGGTGGGAAGAGGATTTGATTTTCTAGGGCGGTATAGGGGTGGGCTGAAAATCAAATCCGGGTGGGTTGCTGGCACTGACGGATATCGGCAAAACTCTGTAAGAATCTGGCAGATGGGTTATAGTGGGTGGGAAGAGGATTTGATTTTCTAGGGCGGTATAGGGGCGGGCTGAAAATCAAATCCGGGCGGGTTGTCAGCACTAACGGATATCGACAAAACTCTGTAAGAATCTGGCAGATGGGTTATGATGGGCGTGGAGGGGGCTGCCGGCAATAACGGCTGTGCTGTTTATCCTGGATATCTCCTGCACTAAAAGTTAACGTATATCCGGCCATGGCTCCGCCTGCATCAGATTTTTATCATGCTCTGCATGCTACACAAGCACATCTTATGCTCTTTTATCTGCAGCAGCTCTTATTTGTGCATGGCTCGGATCTGTGGAGATGTGCCGGGAAAACCTGCTTCCCCTGGGTCTTAACGGACCGGTGCAAGCAGTCTATAACGGCCTCATATCAGGGAGAAGTCTCGCGTCGGTTTGCCTTTTGTACGTAGAACGTCTTGTGCAGCAAGTCTTTGAGCTACTGCGAAAAGATTTGCGTCGGTTTTAGAGGGAAGATCTGGAAAGCGAGTAACAGCGAGTCTTCTCCCTGAGTTTGGCTGGAGCGAGATCGCCGGGTTTAAGCAGCTGGAGATGTCGGGGCTGTCTGCAATAGCCGGTATAACAAGAAGTCGCCGGGCTTCCGGGCGAGTCTTCTCATTCGCCGCTTACAGATAAACTCTGGGTTTAGACGAACAGCGAATGAGAAGTCTCGCCTCCCATGTCAGCTCCCTGGTCTGCGATGCACCAAGAAGGGATTTGCTTCCCTCGTAAAAACTGATTGCTCCGGCTACAGGTGGAATATGGCACGTGTGATTTAAAACGTTTTGCTTGAAGCAAATCTCTTCGCCTCAAAAGCCTGCTGCCTGGCTTTGCTTTGCCGGCTCTGAGGGTAAGTGCTGTTCAATGCAGCACTGCTCATTTCCCTGGATTCCCCTCCGGAGAGGCCCACCATTCAAGTGCCAGGCTTTCGAGATCTGCTCTTCCCGGCTCTGCTGCAGACCTGCTATTTACTCTTTGCCTGCTTTGCTTCATGTAAATCTGCCTGCTCGCTTGCTATGATAAAATCTGCTACTGCTGCTGCACTGATCTTTTTTGTCCTTTTCCGCTGGTTCTGGATCTGCTCTTGCCTGGTTTCGTTGCAAAATGCTAGTTCACCAGATTCATTGCCGGGCCTTAACTCTGGCAAAATTTCGGTTATCCTGCTCTGCTGATTGCTGTCAGTGGATTCATTGCCAGGTCTCTTGCAATTGCCGGTTAAAACAGTTCTTGACGGGAAAACGGATCGATAAGCTCTGCCTGGCTCCGGGCGGGGGCAGGGTGGGAGAGCCAGACAGCTTAAGCCACTGAGCGATTCATTATCGGTTTCGATGAACGAACTGACAACAAAGAGAAGAACAATTTCAGGGGGACAGGTGGCGAAGTTTGAGACGCGTCGAAAGCTCGCCACGGGGCGGGTTGCAGGCACTAACGGTTATCAGCAAAGTTCATTAAAAGCCTGATAGAACGGTTGAAAGGGTGGGAAGGAGATTTGATTTTCTGGGGCGGTTTAGGGGTGGGCAGAAAATCAAATACGGGCGGGTTGCCGGGAATAACGGATTGCTGCAAACTTCATTAAAAGTATGATAGAACGGTTTAGAGGGTGGGAAGAGGATTTGATTTTCAAGGGCGGTTTAGGGGCGGGTAGAAAATCAAATCCGGGCGGGTTGTCGGGAATAACGGCTTGCTGCAAGCTTCAGTAAAAGCATGACAGAACGGTTTAGAGGGTAGGAAGAGGATTTGATTTTCAAGGGCGGTTTAGGGGCGGGTAGAAAATCAAATCCGGGCGGGTTGTCGGGAATAACGGCTTGCTGCAAGCTTCAGTAAGAATCCGGTAGAAGGGTTATGATGGGTGGGAAGAAGATTTGATTTTCAAGGGCGGTTTAGGGGCGGGTAGAAAATCAAATCCGGGCGGGTTGCCGGGAATAACGGCTTGCTGCAAACTTCAGTAAGAATCCGGTAGAAGGGTTATGATGGGTGGGAAGAAGATTTGATTTTCAAGGGCGGTTTAGGGGCGGGCAGAAAATCAAATCCGGGCGGGTTGCTGGTAATAACGGTTATCGGCAAAGTTCGGTAAAAATATGACATTAGGATTCTGATGGGTGGGGAGGGGGCTGCCGGCTATAACGGCTGTGCTGCTATTCCCGGATATCTCCTGCAGCAAAAGTTAAAGCGTAGCCGGCCCTGGCTCCGCCTGCAGCATATCTTTTATTATGCTCTGCAAGCTGCACAGCATAGATTCTGCTTTTTGCCTGCAGCAGCTCCTATTTTTGCAATGGTTCGGATCTGCGGAGCTATGCCGGGAAAACCTGCTTCTCCTGGGTTATATCGGACCGGTGCAAGCAGGATATAACGGCCTCATATCAGGGAGAAGTCTCGCGTCGGTTTGCCTTTTGTAAGTAGAACGTCTTGTGCAGCAAGTCTTTGAGCTACTGCGAAAAGATTTGCGTCGGCTTTAGAGGGAATATCTGGAAAGCGAGTAACAGCGAGTCTTCTCCCTGAGTTTGGCTGGAGCGAGATCGCCGGGTTTAAGCAGCTGGAGATGTAGGGTTTGTATGCAATGGCCGGTATAATAAGATGTTGCCGGGGCTGATGGGTGGGGAGGGGGAGAGGGCCGGATTTAAATTTAATTCCTTTGAGAGATTGTATCTTATATTGTAAAACCCAATAACCTGTGATAGTATTTAACCATTCTTGATATGTGCAGAGGAGGTTCAGGATGAACAATAAAAAGCAAAGTAAAAGGCATGGCGAAGAGCCGGGAAAGCAAAAGAATGAATTACCGAACTGGCAGCCAATAAGCATGATAGCTATGATTGCATCAATTATTGATGGGGAAGTGGAGAATTTTGAGGATCTTTACAAAAATCTGTGTGAGGCCAGAAAGAAGCCCCATGTAATGGATGATATGATAATAGATCGTGCCATAAACAATCACAAAAAATACCTGAAAGAAGCATGGGTTTATGACGAACAGATTGCCCGGTGGAAGAAAGAGAAACTTACCGATGAACAGGGCCGGGAGATAGAGCGACTAACCGGACAGATGTTGAAATATCGGAAGATGTGTGAAGAAATCATCACAGTGTCAGAGGAAGTCAAGAAAGGTACAATTAACAGGATTCTTGAGATGAGCGATGAAGAGGTGGCAATTGCCGTCCTGACCGGGAAACTCAAGATGCCTTAAATCGGGTGAATGAAATAAACAAATTATCTAATATAATCAACGTGCCAGATCTGCGGAGCTGTGCCGGTGGAAACTGTTACCCTGGGACTTGCCGGATCGGTACAGGCAGGCTGTAACGGGGTGCAGAGTACAAAACGACTTTTTTTGGCGTTAAGGTGATAATGCCAGTCATAGCAAGGTTTTTCGACATCTATTTTTTTAATGAAAATCAAAAATAAGCATATTCCGAATTCAGATTCCAGCAAAGAATCCTATAGCAGCATAGCTATTCTTGCAAGCGAAAAGCCATAGCAAATAGACTTTAAAACCTTTAAAATATTTTTGTTTTATAGTTCTAAATTAATAATAACTCTGAGTTTATTTTCAACTCTTATTAAAATGGTGCATCTATTATTTCTTCCTCTTCTTCTTCTGAGTAATAATTCTGCATATCTCTAATAGCAGGAGAAAATTTCTGACAAAGATGTTCCTGATGGGCTAAATGCTTCTTTCCTGTTACACTGCAGACAGCCCCGGCTTTACCGGAAAAGTATTTGCAGTCGATACAGGACACTACTTCACAGTTAGAAGATGAAGATAATTCTCTGAAAGTCTGACCGTTGAAGAATGAATTATTATTGTCTCTACAAAAGTTTAGTTCTATAGATCCTAAAACCAGTTGAACAACCTGTTCTAAAAGTAAAGGGGTAATTTCCTGATTTCCAGCTATCAGGTTATCTTCTCTCAAAAAGGCCGGAAAACTGGAAAACTCAATAGTTCTGCCGGTTTCCTTTCTATTAACTTCTGGTAAACTGGAGAACTGAGTGTTTAAGCCAAAATTCTGCTTTACAATAGAATTAACTTCGTTAAAGTCAATATTTACGCCGGTATTATCAGAAACTATTGATTTTACTGTGTTTTCCAGTTTTCCACAGGTTAAATCATCAGTAACATTTGCAGTATCTGAGTTTTCCAGTTTTCCAGAGGGTGTTTCTGCAGAATCCGTTGATTTTGTTGAGTTTTCCAGTTTTCCAGAGTTTTTTATATCATTAAGACATATATATAATATATTATTATTATCTACTTCTTCTTTTAAGGAATATATACATGCGTTTTTTACTCCACGTTCAGAGTTCCAGAGGATGCCCGTATATTTTTTAAGGAGTATAAATGCATCTTCTGTCCTCATTGACATGTTATGTTTTGCATATTCACAGATTGTTCTCTGGTTCAGATATCCATATTCTGTCAGCAGATCTCTTACATAAGAAACAAAATCAAAATCTTCAGGATTTACTCCGGCCTCCTGGACTATTAACTGAAGGATATCATAATCAAGTAAAGCAGTAAATGTTTCTTTACTCCCTATCCTGTCTTTCCCTTTCTCTGCTTCGCAGGAGAACTCTAAGAAAATTCTCTTCTTTTGTTTATCGTTATTTGCTATCATTTGATAGACTACATCCGAGTAATCTACAAAGGAGGTGTTGTTTTTTATCTGCTTCATTTTATTTACATGGTGAAGCATTACAACTGTGTTGTCCAGGCTTCGTAAATATTTCATTTTGTCCATAAATGAAATAGAGTCTTTATCTTCATTCGGGTTTTTACCAACCATAAAGTTCCTTATGGAGTCTACAATAATAAGAGAATGGCCATGTTTTTTAGTCTTTAATTCTTCTTCTAAAGTAGTCATTAATTCGTTATCTACTTTAAATGAAGG
>JAKQEA010000157.1 GCA_029558715.1 Bacteroidota bacterium
GATGAAAACATTTTTTAAAGCACTTGGCAATGTATTTAAGAAACCGGTGACAACCAGGTACCCGTTTGAAAAAACATTTATCCCGGATGATTACCGCGGCCTGATCGGTTTCGATGAAAACCTTTGCATCTGGTGCCGCCGCTGCGAAATGGTATGCCCGCCGGGTGCTATTGTTTTCTCACAGGATATGGAAGGCAAACAAACCTATCATTTCAACCGGGCTGTTTGTATCTATTGCGGCGAATGTGTCCGTGCCTGCCCCAAGGAGGGAGCTATCTTCCAGACAGCTGAACCGGCACCTTGTGCATTGAAAGCAGAAAATATCAACAATGGGTGGAACAAACTCTATGCTGAAGCACTGGAAAGCCGGGAAGCCTATGCGGTTGAAAAGAAAAGGAAAGCTGCTGAAAAAGCGGCAGCAGACAAGTTGGCTGCAGCCGCTGCGAAAAAAGAAGAAGAGAATAAAACGACCGGCGAAAATCAATCGGGTGCAGTTTAATTGTATCACTCAGTATGCATGAACTCTCCATAGCCCAGTCCATTTTATCCATTGCTGAAAAAGCATTTCCTACAGACAGTAAGGGAGTCATTACGGCTGTTAATATACAGGTAGGCGAACTGAGCAGCATTGAAATTGAGTCATTAAAATTTGCCTTCTCTGCTATACAGGAAGACACCCTTTTGCATAAGGCAGAATTAAATATCGGGATTATCCCCGGGGAGGCGCAGTGCCAGGATTGCAATACTATTTTTCACCTGCCTGCTTTTGGCAATCCCTGTCCTCATTGTAACGGATTTTCGCTGAAGATCCAGAAAGGCCGGGAAATGAAAGTACTGAGTATCATATTGGATGAATGACCTCTCCTGCTGGCTGTTTAAACTGACAACAATCATATCCGGCCATGACAGGATAACTATGAATCCGGGCTGCTTCTTTGGACATTTGTTATAGCTCTAAAACCCGGACAATGGAAGAAAATACCAACAAAGCCACTGCGGCCAAGGAAAGAAAAGTCAAAGGAAGGGTTGAAATTGATATTCAGCGATGCAAAGGCTGCGAACTCTGCACTGCGGCCTGCAAGGAACATGCACTGGCTCTTTCCGATACGATCAACATCAAAGGGTATCGTTACATCATTGCCAATAATGACGTATGTACCGGTTGTGTGAACTGTGCATTGGTTTGTCCCGATGCAGTCATCACAGTATACCGGACGCATCCGAAGAAAAAACCGGTTGACATTACACCGGAGAATATCAAAGAACAATTACAATCAATGATCAGTCCTTCAAAATAATTTCATTATGACTGAAACTAAACTCATGAAGGGTAACGAAGCCATGGCAGAAGCCGCCATCCTTGCGGGCTGCGATGCGTACTTCGGGTATCCTATCACTCCGCAATCAGAAGTGCTGGAATATTTAGCAAGAGAAATGCCGAAGCATAACCGGATTGTAATGCAGGCCGAAAGTGAAGTGGCTTCTATTAATATGGTATATGGCGCTGCGGGTGCAGGCTTTCGTACCATGACGAGTTCTTCTTCGCCAGGTATCAGTTTGATGCAGGAAGGTATTTCTTATATCGCCGGAGCAGAACTTCCCTGTTTGATCGTAAATGTAAACAGGGCCGGTCCCGGATTGGGAACTATTCAACCCGGACAAGGAGATTATTTTCAATCTGTAAAAGGCGGCGGCCATGGTGATTATAAAATGATCGTACTGGCACCTGCTTCCGTACAGGAGATGGCTGATTTTGTTTATCTCGGGTTTGACCTGGCAGATAAATATCGTAACCCGGTGCTGATGTTATCGGATGGGGCCATTGGCCAGATGATGGAGAAAGTGCAATTCAAACCATATACAAGGCCTGCGGTTGATAAATCATGGGCCACTACCGGTAAACCAGGGACCCGCAACAGGAATTATATCACTTCGCTTTTCATTCAACCTGAAAGAATGGAGCAACATAACCTGAAACTCGAAGAAAAATTCAAAAGGATAAGGGAAAATGAAGTGCGGTTTGAAGAGATCAATACTGCTGATGCGGAATATCTTTTTGTTGCCTATGGATTGAGTGCAAGAATTTGTCAGAAAGCAATGGACATTGCAAGGGATAAAGGAATAAAGATCGGTTTGCTTCGTCCTATTACTTTATACCCTTATCCGTACAAGCAGCTGGAAGAACTGGCTGCACAGGTGAAAATGATGCTGAGTGTGGAACTCAACAGCGGGCAGATGGTGGAAGATGTAAGACTGGCTGTGAAAGGAAAAGTGCCGGTTGAGTTTTATGGAAGAATGGGAGGTATGATGCCTACCCCGGAAGAAATTGTTCATCATTTAGAAAACTTAATACAGTATCATCATGCCAACTGAAGAACATGTATTACCCGACACAGCGCTGGATGTGATAGCACCAGCCTGCCATGATGAGGAAGAATATGAAATGGTGTATCACAAACCGCATACAATGGTAGATGTGAGTATGCACTATTGCCCGGGTTGTGCCCATAGCCTGGTGCATAACTGATTATGGAAGTGGTGGAGGAAATGGACATACAGGAACAAACTATTGGTATTGCACCGGTTGGTTGTTCTGTATTTGCCTATGACTATATGGATATTGATATGCAGGAGGCAGCACACGGCCGTGCATGTGCTGTGGCTACTGGTATTAAAAGACTGATGCCCGATAAATATGTATTTACTTACCAGGGTGATGGCGACCTGGCAGCCATTGGTATTGCGGAAACATTACATGCTATTAACAGGGGAGAAAATATTCTCATTGTATTTATGAATAATGCTGTGTATGGAATGACGAGCGGACAAATGGCGCCGACAACATTGGCAGGGATGCATACCACTACCAGTCCGGATGGAAGAGATGTGGGTTATTATGGCGCTCCTATCAAAGTTTCAGAACTGATGGCGCAACTACCCGGTGCATTTTATGTAACAAGGCAGGCAGTCAACAATGCCAATGCAGTTCGCAGAACAAAGAAAGCGTTGCAAAACGCATTCAAATACCAGCAGCTGCACAAAGGAACCTGTTTGGTAGAAATTATCGGTAACTGTCCTTCCAACTGGAAGATGACTCCCATTGAAGCATCAAAATTCATTGATGAAGAAATGGTGAAAACATTTCCGCTGGGTGATATTAAAGTGCCGAAAACAGAGGAATTAAAAACAATCTAAATGACAGCTCATGAATACAGGTAATGATTTCAACAAACTGGAAGAACTTGTAGTCGCCGGTTTTGGCGGACAGGGAGTACTGTCACTTGGTATGACACTGGCCTATGCGGGCATGGTGGAGGGGAAAGAAATTTCCTGGATGCCTTCGTATGGCCCGGAAATGCGGGGCGGTACGGCTAATTGTATTACCATTCTTTCGGAAAAAAAGATCAGCTCACCCATCATCTCTTTATTTGATTCTGCCATTGTTCTGAACCAGCCTTCTATGGATAAATTTGCGCCAAGGGTAAAACCCGGCGGATTATTATTGTATGAATCAGGTAATATTTTTAAACCAGGTATAAGAACTGATATAAATATCATTGGTATACCTGCCAGTACCGAAGCATTGCTGATGAAGAATGCAAAGATCATGAACATGATCATTCTTGGAGCTTACCTGCAACTAAAACCAGTTGTTAAGATTGAATCGATCCTGGAAGCATTGAAAAAAGTGTTGCCGGAAAAATATCATCACCTGCTTGATATCAACAAACAAGCACTTGAAAAAGGCAAAGCACTGGTGATGCAACAGAAAGAACCGGTAATGTAATGTTGGATTATCTTTGACCGGTCAAATACCTGCATATTCATGAAACCAGAAGAAATAGCGCAGCTGCGCAAAGATTATACATTGCATTCACTGAATGAAGATGATGTGGCGGATTCACCTATTGCCCAGTTTCAGCGCTGGTGGGAGGATGCAGAAAAATCAGAGATACTTGAAATGAATGCCATGACACTGGCCACAGTGGGTCATGATGGTATGCCGGAGGCAAGAACAGTGTTGGTAAAAGCATTTGATGAAAATGGATTTGTCTTCTTCACTAATTATAACAGTGCCAAAAGCAAGCAGCTTGATTTTAATTCTAATTGTTGTTTACTATTCTTCTGGAAAGAATTAGAAAGACAAGTCCGTATCAACGGCGTGGCAGAAAAAATAACCGCCAAAGAAAGTATTGAATATTTCGACAGCCGCCCTGATGGCAGCAAGATCGGGGCATGGGCATCACCGCAGAGCCTGGTGGTAGCCGGAAAAGCATGGCTGAAAGAAACGTTTGAATACTATGCAGAGCGGTTCAAACATGGACATATACCCAAACCCCCGCATTGGGGAGGCTATCGTGTAAAACCCATTCGGATGGAATTCTGGCAGGGCCGGCCCAGCCGCATGCACGACAGGATCTTATATACACAATCGGAAGCCGGTGGCTGGAAGACAGAAAGGCTGGCACCATAAACAGGTGAATGGCAAGCATTGTTTCATGGTCCGGCATCATCCCGGTAATAATCCCTGTTATTTTATACTTTTATAAGCTAACCGTTTCAATCCCTGCTATGAAGACGATCATTTATAATAGTATACGTTTCATGCGGATAATTTTTTCATTTATCGCCACCTGTGTTGTTTTTATGCAATGCCAGAAGGAATTGAATTCTGCACAGGGAGATTTTTTGCCCTTTGAAACCCTTCCGGAAGCTGCACCGGTACTGCCGGGTACTATTGATGAAGCCTCCGGTATTGCTGATAGTAAGAATAACCCGGGTTTTATTTGGGTGCAGCAGGATGGAGGAAATCCTCCGGAACTTTTTTTGCTTTCCTATACCGGCACCATACAGAAAAAAATTCCAGTGACCGGGGTAACCAACCGGGACTGGGAAGATATAGTAGTGGGCAATGGTCCTGTAGCCGGAACCCACTATATATACATAGCAGAAACAGGGGATAACAATGCTGCCTATACTGACTATGCTATTTATCGTTTTCCGGAACCTGCATTACTTACCGATACCGTTTTTACTACTGATAAGATCACTTTTCAGTATCCTGATGGGCCCCATGATGCAGAAGCCATCTTCGTGGAGAATAGTACAAAGGATATTTATATCATCAGCAAGCGGGACAGCACTTCCCGAATTTATAAATTACCGTATCCGCAAAGTACCACGACAACCACGATTGCCACTGCGGTTGGTACTACTACTTTTTCTGGCATATCTGCTGCTGCCATCTCACCGGATGAAAAAGAACTGCTGGTAAAAACATATACCAATGTGTATTACTGGAAAAGGAATGCAGGAGAGACCATAGAAGCGGCCCTGCAAAGAAATCCGCTTACGCTGGGTTATGTACTGGAACCGCAGGGAGAAGCGATGTGTTTCAAAAATGATAACACGGCTTTTCTTACACTGAGTGAGAGACCTTTCTTTGCCACATCAGTGGCGCTCAATATGTACAGGAGAAAGTAGCGATATTAAAAAAGAGAGAGCTGCCCTTCATTTTTAGTAGTCTTACGTTTTGTCTTTATTGTGCTGATCTCATGGCCTTTTCCTTCAATATAAAATACCGGGCTGGCTTCATACCGGCTGGCAATAACAATCTTTGTATTACCGGCATGCGGTCTGAACAGGGCTTCCACCAGCTCGGGTTTGTTATTGTTTTTGGAAAGGTGCGACAGGATGAGTAACTGCAGATTGTCAGAACGGTAACGCTGAAATAATTCCATTGCCTGTGCATTGGACAAATGGCCCTGATCACTGCTGATCCTTTTTTGCAAATGATAAGGATAATTACCGGTACGCAGCATCGTATCACAATAATTGGATTCGAGGAAAACAGCCTGGCATTGACTAAAACATTTTATCACCCGTTTACAGGCATAGCCAATATCCGTAATCACACCCACATTTACTCCATTCCCGGTTATCATGAAACTATGCGGGTCTGCCGCATCATGACTTTTTTTGAAAGGAGTAACTTTTAAATCGCCAATAGAAATAATGCCGGACTGTTTGAATGAGCGGATGAGATGCTGCTCTATGGGCATATTACTGTTTTGCAATGTGCTGTCAGTAATATAAACAGGTAACTGGTATTTCTTTGAAAGGCCAGACATACCGGTGATATGATCGGTATGTTCATGCGAAATGAAAACAGCTTTTACTTTATCCATAGAAAGCTCCAGCTGCTTCATCCTTCTTTCTGTTTCCCGGCAACTGAGTCCTGCATCAACTAATACGGCTTCATTATTATTTCCCACATAATAACAGTTGGCATTGCTGCCCGAATTGAGAGAGGTAATATAAAGTGACATGGGCAGTAAAAATAAGCAAGCCTGCCGGATCCTGGCAGGCTTATAAAGACGAATCGGAAAAAATACTATAACACTTCCACACTTCTTTCTACAAAAGCGGTGAGGTCAGCGCCTTTCAGCATACCCTGCGCCAGCAGTGCCAGGTCAAATGCCTGTTTGGCCAGCACGGTTTGCTGTGCTTCATCAGCAGATAAAATTTTATGGATGAGTTTGTGATTACCATTCACTGAAACCTTGTAGGTATCAGGCATTGCGCCATAAAAATTCATACCACCACCAAGCCTGCTCATATCTTTCATCCGGCGCATCCATTCTTCCATGGTGATGGTCACCGGCATATGATCTGCCGGCTGGCTTTCCACTTCTACTTTCATATTGATATTACTGATCGCTTTGTCGAATATAGCTTTCAGTTTTTCAGTTTCTTCCCTGGTCAGGCTGTGTTTTTCGGCATCATCTTTTTCGATCAGTTTATCCAGTACATCTGCATCTACTCTTTTCAGCGATGTTTTTTCCAGCTTCATTTCCAGGTGATGGATAAAATGTGTATCGATCGGTGAATTCATCATCAGCACATCATAGTTCTTCTTTTGGGCTGACTGGATATAACTGTGCTGGTGCTCCGCATCAGCCGTGTAGAGATATACAAGCTGCCCGTTCTTATCCGTCTGGAAGTCTTTCACTTTGGCATTATATTCTTCCAGGGTGTAGTGTTCATTATTGGTATTGGTGAGTAATAAGAACTCTTTTGCTTTTTCATAAAACTTTTCATCAGACAGGGCGCCGTATTTTACAAACAAACCAATATCACTCCACTTGGTTTCATAGGCCTTGCGGTCTTTCTTGAAAAGTTCGGCTAACTTCTCGGCCACTTTACGGCTGATATAACTGTTGATCTTTTTTACATTACTGTCTGACTGTAAAAAAGAACGGCTTACGTTCAGGGGAATATCCGGTGAATCGATCACCCCGTGCAGCAGCAATAAAAATTCCGGCACAATATCTTTTACTTCATCAGTGATGAATACCTGGCGGCTGAAGAGTTTGATTTTATTCTTCTGCACTTCAAAATCATTCTTCAGTTTGGGGAAATACAATACACCGGTCAGGTTGAACGGGTAGTCCACATTCAGGTGTATCCAGAACAGTGGTTCTTCCTGGAAAGGATAAAGCTCCCGGTAAAAATCAAGATAATCTTCCTCCTTCAGGTCAGCCGGCGCTTTGGTCCAGATAGGATTGGTGTTGTTGATGATATTATCCACTTCAATCCTTTTATATTTCGGTTTGCCTTCTTCATCTGTTCCGTCTTCCACTGATTCTGTTTTGGTACCAAACTGTACCGGCACCGGCAGGAACTTTGCATATTTATCCAGTATGGATTGAATACGGTTTTCTTCGAGGAACTCCAGCGAATCTTCGTTGATGTATAAAATAATATCGGTGCCTCTTTCGGTACGGGTTCCTTCGGTGATCTCAAATTCGGTACTGCCGTCGCAGGTCCAGCGGGCGGGAGCAGCTCCTTCCTGGTAAGAGAGGGTTTGTATCTCCACTTTTTCTGCCACCATGAAGGAGGAATAAAAACCCAGTCCAAAGCGGCCGATGATTTCATTGGCATCATTGGCTTCTTTGAATTTTTCCATGAACTCGGTAGCGCCGGAAAAAGCCACCTGGTTGATGTACTTTTTTATTTCTTCCGCTGTCATGCCGATACCGCTGTCTGACACCGTGATGGTTTTGGCTTCCGCATTCACGGCCACTTTTATGTTCAGGCTGCCCAGTTCTTTATTATAATGACCCAGTGAGCTCAGCCTTTTTATCTTTTGGGTAGCGTCTACGGCATTGCTTACCAGTTCCCGCAGAAAGATCTCATGATCGGAGTAGAGAAATTTTTTAATGATGGGAAAAATGTTTTCCGTGTTGATCGATATAGTTCCTTTTTCCTGTACCATAACAGCGATTATTTTTTACGGTTAATACGATAATGGCGGCGAAAATACCAACATCGTTCCAAAGCAGCCCAACTTGCCAGATTGGCATTCAGGCCTACCCTTATCTGCAGCCAGGTGCGGAGCTGAAGAATAATAAACAGCAGCAAAACAATAGAGCAAGTTCGCTTCCCGGCTCATCCTAAAAAATTGACAGCTGTCATTGCGGTATATGAAGATGCTCATTGTTTTGGGCAGGTTCAAAAACTATATTTGAAAGGACAGTATCTTATTATTCATCCGTAAAATAAAGAACATGAAAAACACATCTAAAGTGCTGATTGCGCTGGGAGCCGGTCTGGCTATCGGTGGAATACTGGGTGTGTTATTCGCTCCTGACAAAGGCGTTAACACCCGCCACAAAATTGCCGATAACGGCAAAAAACTGAAAGATCAGTTTACACGCAAAGTAAAACTGGGCAAAGAAAAAATGGAAGAACAAATGGCCCGGGTAAATGGCGAACTCGAAGAAGTGATCTGACAACCAAAGTGTAACTTTAGTACCATGTCAGAAGAATTTAAAAAAGTAGAGTCGCTGGTCGATCAGCTCAAAGCGTATGCAAACACCAGGCTGTCGCAGGTAAAGTTATCTATGGCCGAGAAGATCTCGAAACTGGCCGCAATGATGATAGCTATGCTGATGGCAGCGCTGGTGTTTTTTTTGTTCCTGGTGCTGCTCAGTATAGCGGCGGCTATTGCCATCGGGCAGTGGCTGGATAGTTATTGGCTTGGTTTTGTGATCGTGGCAGGTATTGTATTGCTCTTCGGCCTTATATTCTGGCTGGCCAAAGACCGGCTGCTGCGTATACCCATTATGAATACGATCATAGAAGCCCTGTTTGAACCGGAGGAAGACGATGAAAAAGATTAAACATATAAAAGACATACAGCAGGAAAAAATGCGGCTGCGCATACAGCAGCTGGAGCAGGAAAAAGCCCTGCAGCAAAACTGGAATGAGGCTAAAGAAGAGCTACGCCCCGGCACCCTGCTGCGCAACAAACTGGCAGAGGCCACTCATACAAAACCCGGAGAAAATACACTGTTTACCGGTTTGGTAAGCCTGGGTGCTGGTTATCTTAGCCGCCGTCTTAGCCAGGCCGCGGGGCAAAAGCTGGAAAGCACCGTGCAGCAGAGCATTGAAAAACTGGCGGCCCGAATGCAAGGGGCATTACGAAAAAAGAGAAAGAGGAAATAAAACATTTATAACCATTAAACCGGATTGCCCTGTTGTTGTAGTAACAACGACAGGGCTTTTTGTTAATAGCCTGTAAGCCCGTAGAATAAGGGATTGAGCCTGAGTGTATAAATTGTTATCGTAAGCCATGCAGTTTTATGTTCATTAATAATCTGTATTTTGCATATTATTTTTTATATGAAATCACTTAATGCAGAGAGCAGGTTTTCGAATGAGAAAGGGAATATTACAGTTAAAGTACCTGTCTTGTTGTTTAAAGAGGATAATGCCCATATTATTTTCTGCCCTGCATTAGACCTTAGCGGGTCTGGCAATACGGAAACGCAGGCAAAAGAGAGTTTTGCCATCGCTGTGAGTGAGTATCTTAATTATACCACACATAAGGGAACTTTGTGGGTAGATTTAAAAAAGCTGGGCTGGAGCATTAAAAAAAATAAAAAGAAACCGGCTACTCCTCCCACCATGTCTGAACTGCTGGAAAGCAATGACGAGTTCAGCCGCATTTTTGATAATTATCCGTATAAAAAATTTGATACGGGTGTCAGCCTTCCTGCTTATGCATAATGGGTAAGCTTAAAAATATTTCACTTAAAATTTTCAGGCGATATCTGCAGCACTGCGGATTGAAACATATCCGCACCAAAGGGGGTCATGAAATATGGAGTGCTCAAAATCTGACCAGGCCGGTAGTGTTGCAAACCCATGTGGATCCTATACCTGAGTTTATCATCAAAAACAATCTACGTACGATAGGAAAAACAGAAGAACATTTGCTGAAGTTCCTGGGAGAATGAAAACCGAAAAATTGATACCTCTTTTTTTGGCACCATCAAACACAATAGCTTTTTATTATTTTCGGTTATTAACCACTAAGCTTGTATGCCACTCAGCCGGAACGAAATAAAAACAAAAGCCGCCGCCTTAGCATGACTGCCGGGCAAAAGCTGGAAAGCACCGTGCAACAGGGTATTGAAAAACTGGCGGCCCGTATGCAAACGGCATTAAAAAAGAAAAGAAAGAAATAGATTGTCCCGGTAAGAGCTTCCGGTACAGCATAACATAAGTCCTGTTCCTGCGCAGTAAACTATCTACTGCTTAAAATAGACCTTCGCAATCTTTCCCTTTTCAATAATATAAATGGCCACGGCATACACCGGTTTTGCCCCGCCGAACCATACTTCTTCATGATCGATCACCATATTGCCCTGTACTACCCGGTTTTGCAAACGGCAGTACAGTTTAGGTGTTTGGGTAATGAAGACATAATCCTTCCGCATCTGTTCTTTGCCTTTCGATAATAATTTGGCAGGAAACTCATACAACTCCACCTCATCCGCATAAGGTTCAAGGAAAGCATCGAGGTCATGGGCATTATAAGCATTCAGTTGCTGTTGCACTAATTGTACAGCCGTGTTGCTCACAACGGAAGAAGGGTTGATGGCGGTACCTTTATTAATCACCCACTCAATGCTTCTCCAGTTAGCAAGGCTGTCCAATGGGTTTTTATTCAGCAGCAGCATATTGGCTGTTTTACCAGTGGCAATGCTGCCCCATTCTTTTTCCTGTCCCATGGCTTTGGCCCCGTTGATAGTGGAGGCTTCTAATAACTGCCACATAGTAAGCCCTGCCTTTTGCATGGCCTGCAGTTCGGCGAAATAAGAAGAAGCATGTTGCGTACCCGTATTGCCTGCATCCGTGCCGGTGGCAATAGTAACGCCGCCATCAACCAGTTTTTTCAGGTTCACCGCCATGATGGAATCCATTGTCGCCTGGTTTTGCTGTTGCGCCGCCGATTGCAGCGCCCTGATAAAGACACCTGCCTGTGCCGTATCCGGCAGCGGGTAGTCAATGATGGTACCAACCAGTTCAGGGTGGGCCATGTTGAGTTCATCCGTGGTAAAATGATAGGTATCGCCCAGCACTTTACCGTAATTGCCCACCACTACCAGGGTGGGGCAGAGCACTGTTTTCTTTTCTTTCAGCAGTTTTACAAATGCATCGGGAATTATTTCATCATCCACACTGTGCACCAGGAAGTCAGCACCTGCTTCCACGGCCAGCTGTGCGGTGATGCGTTCGGTGGCATGCACGGCCACCCGCAGGTTATTTTTATGCGCTTCATCAATAGCGGCCTGTACCAATGGCAGGTTTTTCCTGGCGCCTTTTTCAATGTCCTTATCTAAAACGATGTACCAGATTTTGATAAAATCTGTTTTTAATGCCAGTTGGTTTCTTACAGCCTGGCGGGTAACAGAATCATTCAGCATTTCCACAAAAGGAGCATCATTACCCAGGTTTTTAAATACAGCAGGTACCCAGGTGGTGAGCAATGGCCCGGTCATCTTTACCAGGGGCGACCATGTTTTGGTGGCAAATGAATCCCGCTGTTGTAAAAAGCTGTTGCTGCTGCCCACATCAATTACGCTGGTGATGCCTGCGGAGAGATAGCGCCGCAGCAGGTCATCCATATTGTTATGTGTCCATTTTATTTCCTCACTGTAAGGCCTGATCTTGCGCAGGTCGATCGCATCGGGCCGGGCATAGATGCCGCCGCTCTGGAAAAAATGTACATGGGCATCCGTAAAACCGGGCACCAGGTACTTGCCTTCTCCTTCCAGTATGGTAGTGCCTTCGGGCAGTTTGTATTGTTTGTTTTTATCAACACTGCTGATTTTTCCATCTGTTACCAGCACAGTTTGCCCGGAAAGTATTTTCTTTTTCTCTACATCCACCAGGTTGGTGTTTTTGATGAGGAGCTGGGCATTGGTATTAATAATAATGAAAAAAAGCAGCAGGGATAAAGAAAGGCGCATGGTGAATTGTTTTGGGGAAGGTACGGATAAGGTAATTAGCTACCTTCTCTGATCTGGCTTTGCTGAAATACACTGGCACTAATTAACTAATTAACCAATCAACTATCTTTACCCTAAGGCTGGCTCTGGTGGGCTGGCTTTTTGTATTTTTATAAACAGTCTGTTATGAGCAAAGAAGCCAAAGCCAGGATCAAAATCAACAAACTGCTTGAAGAAGCAGGGTGGCGATTCTTTGATGATGAAGAAGGCCCGGCTAATATCCTGCTCGAAAATTATGTGAAGATTACTCAAAATGAAATTGATGCGTGGGGTAATGACTATGAAAAAACGAAAAGCGGTTCTTTAGATTTCTTACTCGTTGACAGTAATAATAAACCGTTCTGTGTACTTGAAGCAAAGAAAGAGAATATCCACCCTCTTACAGCAAAAGAACAGGCAAGAAAATATGCAAACACTGTCGGTGCACAGTTCATTATTCTTTCAAATGGCATTGTTCATTATTTATGGGATTTAAAAAAAGGTAACCCCAAACCCATTTATGCTTTTCCTTCTCCAGATGAAATAGGCGCCATTAAAGAATGGAACCCGGACCGTAATGCATTAGCTACTGAAAAGGTTACCAGCGATTATATTGTTACTGTTCAGATGCCGGATTATGCAGAAAGACCCGGATGGAATGGCAGCGTTGAAAACAGTAAAGATTTTATCTGGACAAACGGACTTCGTTTTTTAAGACAGTATCAGCTTAACGCCATTACTGCATTACAGAAAGCCGTTGCAAAAGGCAAAGACCGTTTTCTTTTCGAAATGGCGACTGGTACAGGCAAGACATTGACATCCGCTGCTATAATCCGCTTATTTCTTCGTACAGAAAATGCAAGGCGGGTTTTGTTTTTAGTTGACCGACTGGAGCTGGAAGACCAGGCATGGAAAGCATTTACCAATAACCTGAAGCCTGATTACTCAACATTCATATTTAAAGAACATAAAAGCGATTGGAGAAAGGCGGATGTAGTGGTTACAACTATTCAATCGCTGATGTTCAACAATAAGTATCGTTATGATTTTACACCAACAGATTTTGACCTGATTATTTCTGATGAGTCACATCGTTCTATTTCCGGCAATGCAAGAGCCGTGTTTGAATATTTTCATGGATATAAATTAGGATTGACGGCAACGCCTAAAGATTATCTGAAGAACGTGGACATCAATAATGTGAGAGAGAACGACCCGAGAGAAATTGAACGCCGGATGTTAAGGGATACTTATAACACCTTTGGCTGCGAAGGCGGCGAACCAACATTCCGCTATTCATTATTAGATGGTGTAAAAGATGGTTTCCTGATTAATCCAAGAGTATTGGATGCAAGAACAGAAATAACCACACAGTTACTTTCGGATGAGGGCTATTCGGTAGCCATTCCAACCGAAGAAGGAGAAGAAACCGAAACATTTATCTCAAGAGATTTTGAAAAGAAATTTTTTTCAAACAAAACAAACCGTGTTTTTTGTCAGACATTTTTGGAGAATGCATTAAAAGACCCCATCACCAACGAAACCGGTAAGACAATTGTGTTTGCCGTAAGTCAGAACCATGCAAGAAAACTGACGGAGATATTAAATGAATTTGCCGACCAACTCTATCCGGGTAAATACAATTCTGATTTTGCTGTACAGGTTACTTCACAGGTGGGTGATGCGCAGCAAATGACCATCAACTTTACCAATAACAACCTGAACGGAAAAACAACATGGCTGGAAGGTTATAAATCCAGCAAGACAAGGGTGTGTGTAACCGTTGGGATGATGACAACCGGTTATGATTGTCCCGACCTGCTCAATCTCTGTATGATGCGGCCCATCTTCAGCCCGGCAGATTTTGTGCAGATAAAAGGCAGGGGTACAAGAAAAAATACATTTGAATACAAACATAAAAATGAACTGGGCGAAGAAGAAACAATCCAGCATGAGAAGAATGTTTTCAAGCTGTTTGACTTTTTTGCCAACTGCGAATACTTCGAAGAAAAATTTGATTACGACGAAGTGTTGAAACTGCCGAAACCAAAAGAAGGAACAGGCACTGGTGGAGGCGGCGTAAACATCGACAAATATGATAGTTCTTTTCATGACAGGCTTTCTGTTATGAACGAAGAACAAATCGGGTTAGAAGGAATGAAGATTGACCGGATGCTGTTTTCAAAATTTGAAGACCGCATCAAGATGGATGATATTATTAAAAAACATGTGGAGCTGGGCAATTGGGAGCATGTGATAAGTCATATACAACACGAAATATTTGATAAGCCTGAAGAATATTTTAACCTGGAGAAATTGCGCAAAGCAGCGCAGATAGACCGCAAGGTTTCTATCCGTGAAGTAGTGGAAAAAATATTCGGCATCATTCCGAAGTTCAAATCAAAAGATGAAATGCTGGAAGAAGAGTTTGACAAATTCATTTCCATTTATCCGCCTGAAGAAGATGTAAACCTGCGGGCTTTAAAGTATTTCTTCAAAGCCTATATTGTTGACCAGGACATCCGCAAGATTATTGAAGCAAAAGATTTTCATGCCTTGCAGACAAATCCAACACTAACCATTGCACAGTTTAAAGAAGTAACACCCAAATACCGGGAGGTAATTCCGGGATACATTAAAGACTATATACGTTTAGATCAGTTTGCAGCATAATGGCAGAAAAATATCAAAATAAATACCGCATACCATCTGCCCGGTTGCCCGGTTGGGATTACGGACAGAACGCCGCTTATTTTGTTACCATTTGCACAAAAAACAGGGAATGTTTTTTTGGTGAAATCGTGGATACACAAATGCAATTATCCGCCATCGGCAAAATTGCTGAAACAGAATGGTTAAAAACGCCGGGAATACGGCCGGATATGAAATTGGAATTGGGTGAATTTGTTGTAATGCCGAATCATTTGCATGGAATTATTATAATTGGCGAAAACGAATTTAATACGCAACGTGATGACGATGAACGTAGAGACGCAATGCATTGCGTCTCTACAGAAACCACCAATACATTCGGCCCGCAACCAAAAAACCTGGCATCCATTATACGGGGGTACAAATCCGCCGTAAAAAAATATGCCAGCATGAACAGCATTAATTTCGCCTGGCAACCCCGTTTTCATGACCATATTATCCGGGACAACCAATCATATCAGAACATTTCAAATTATATCATCAACAATCCGGTAAATTGGAAAACCGACGAATGGAACAGGTAAAGACGCAAAATTTTGCGTCTCTGCGTAAACGAAATAAATCATGTTAGATACCGCTACAAAAAAACGTATTGATGATTGCCGGGACATTCTTGTTGGTAAACTGCCCGACCCTAAGGCACAGATTGAGCAAATCACCATTGGCCTCATCTATAAATTCATGGATGACATGGACAAAGAGGCCATTGACCTGGGTGGTAAAGCTAAATTCTTTGCTGACTATTCTATTCCTGACCCCGAGAACCCAAAGAAAAAAAAGATAATTCCCTTTTCACAATACAGCTGGGATAATTTATTTAATACCAAAGTAACGGCGGCAGAAATGCTGCGACTGTATTCGGAAGCCATTGCAGGCATGGATAAAAATCCCAACATACCACAACTGTTCCGTGATATTTTTAAAAATGCTTTTTTACCTTACCGTGACCCGGAAACATTAAAACTGTTTTTAAAAACCGTTGGTGAGTTTGAATATACCCACAGCGAAAAACTCGGTGATGCTTTTGAATACCTGTTATCGGTAATGGGCAGCCAGGGAGATGCGGGGCAGTTCCGCACACCCCGGCATATCATTGATTTTTTAGTGGCGGTGGTAAACCCCGGTAAAAAAGATACCATACTGGACCCTGCCTGTGGCACGGCGGGATTTTTAATTTCTGCTTTTAAACATATTAAAGAACAAAACAAAAAAGGCCTTACACCCGATGAACGGAAAAAGCTGATACAAAACTTTACCGGCTATGATATTTCTCCCGATATGGTGCGGCTGAGCCTGGTGAACCTGTACCTGCACGGATTTAATGACCCGCATATATGGGAGTATGATACGCTGAGCAGTGAAGAACGCTGGGATGAAACTGCCGATGTGATACTGGCCAACCCGCCATTTATGAGCCCGAAGGGTGGTATACGGCCGCATAAAAAATTTTCCATCAGCAGCAACCGCAGCGAAGTATTGTTTGTGGATTATATAGCCGAACACCTGAACCCTAAAGGAAGGGCAGGTATTATTGTACCCGAAGGCGTGATATTCCAGAGCGGCACGGCGTATAAGGAATTAAGAAAAATGCTGGTGGAAAATTATTTGTATGCTGTAGTGAGCCTGCCTGCCGGTGTGTTTAACCCTTACAGTGGGGTAAAGACTTCCATTTTATTAATGGATGCGGCATTTGCTAAAACAAGCAATGAAATATTATTTGTAAAAATTGAAAATGATGGTTATGGTTTAGGTGCCCAGCGTACACCTGTAAAAGGAAGCCAGTTGGAAGAAGCGATTGAACTGTTGCGGCAATTTAAAGAAGGCAGTTTTACAGAAAGTGCATTAGCACATGCTATTGCTAAAAATGAAATTGCAAAGAATGGGGATTATAATTTGAGTGGGGAGCGGTATAAAACAACCCTTTTAGGACAAACTGAGTTTGACTTATTTGAATTAGACGAGCTGTTTGAAATTAAAAGAGGCGGCTCTCCGAGGCCTATAGAAGATTATATTACAGAAGATGAAAACGGAATTAATTGGATAAAGATTGGTGATGTAGCTGAAGGGGCTAAATACATTACTTCTACAAAAGAGAAAATAAAACCTGAAGGATTAAAAAAATCGAGGTTGGTTGAACCTGGCGATTTTATACTTTCAAACTCAATGAGCTTCGGTAGACCATATATTGTAAATATAACCGGAGCAATTCATGACGGCTGGCTTGTATTTAAGCAACTTAAGAACAACCTTAATAAAGATTATATCTTCCGAATACTTTCTTCCGATTATGTTAAGAATCAATTTTTAAAATCAGCTACCGGTGGAGTTGTAAAAAACTTAAATATTGATTTAGTAAAGAAAGTCCAAATCCCCCTTCCTCCCTTATCCATACAAGAAGAAATAGTAGCCGAAATAGAAGGCTGGCAAAAAATAATAGATGGTGCCAAAGCAGTAACAGAAAACTACAAGCCCAAAATTGATATTAACCCGGAATGGGAAATGGTGGAGTTGGGGGAGTTAGTTATTATTCAAACAGGCGGAACGCCATCCAAATCGAACAATAAATTTTGGGAAGGTGATATTCCTTGGGTTTCACCAAAAGATATGAAGCAAGATTTTATCGACGACTCTGAAGACCATATCTCACAAAAAGCAGTTGAGGATAGTTCAACGAAAATTGTTCCTGAAAAGACAATACTTATTGTTGTCCGGTCGGGCATTTTAAAGCACACCATCCCAATTGCCCTTACAACGAAGCCTGTTAGTTTCAATCAGGATATTATAGCAATACAAACTTCAAATAAAAGATTGTCACCTGAATATCTATTTTATTATCTGAAAAGCACTTCTGACATTCATTTAAGTGAAGGAATAAAACCTGGCGTTACAGTTCAAAGTTTTCACAATGGCTATTTTAAGAAAATAAAGATTCCGTTAGTTTCACTCGAAACCCAGCGTCAAATCGTTTCTCAAATAGAAAAAGAGCAGGCCCTGGTAAATACCAATAAACAACTGATAGAAATTTTTGAACAAAAAATAAAAGACAGGATAGCTAAAGTGTGGGGTGCGGATAAGGCTGCACCGGTGCTGTATTTGGAAAATGATGAGCTGACGATGGCTGCGGAGGAGTAAAGATATAAACGAATCAATTTTTATTAAATAACTATTAAACCAAAACTAAGATGAGCACAACAACCACAACCGGAGCCACTGCACCTCCAATAAAATCAGGAATGGGTCTTTCATTTATTCTTAAGGATAAAGATGCAACCATTCGCATTTATCTTGATTATGAATATTTGCCCCTCAAACAAATAACAGCATTAATAAAAAATGTAAATGATCTTTATGAGTTGGTGTATGTAATAATACACGATGAAAAAGTGCCAAAGAATGATATTCTTGCACTTGCAAAAGCGGAAACAACTAATTCTTTGGAGTGGGTTGCACAACTGGTTAAAGAACTAAAGCCATCGAAAAAGGCTATCAGGGCATTAATCATTACAGGTTTGTTGATACAGTCACCGGTAATGATTGAAGATTATAAACAAACAAGAGCAGACAGAATACATACGGAGTACCTGATTGAAAAAGTCAAAGCTGAGACCCGCAAAATAAATGCTGATGCAGAAAAGACTGAATTGGAAAATAAGATAACTAAGATGAAATTGGACGAAGCAGAAAAAAGGAAACTTCGGCAGGCTACTAATAAGAAAAAGGTGGAAACAAAAGTTATTCAGATAAAAAAGACTATAATTAACAACACAGTAAACATCTGTTCCGTAAATGGTGATGTGATATATAAAAAAGAGGATTGAAGATATAAAGAGAGATCTCTTCCCAGCCGAGTCTCCTGCAAGGGACTCGGCGTAAAAGCAAACACCCATCAACACTAATAAGTAAATCCTGTATAATCATTTCATCCCGCCATAACTTTTTCCTGCAGCTTTGCCAAAATCATCTCCGCAGCTGGTTCCGAAGAAGCAGGATTTTGCCCGGTAATCATCAACCCATCTTCAACAGCATAAGGCGTAAATGCAGACATTTTCTGCTTCAGTTCCATACTCACTTACTGTTTCAAAAGAACAACAGGGTTCACCCGGGTAGTATATCTTATTAATAAAAAACAGGAGAATCCGTGCAGTAAAAATTATGAATAAAGTAATGTGCAACAGTGATACAAGTCATTGGCTTCAACCGGAGGCTTCAATAACTTTAATAAAAATCGAAAGACAAAAAACGTTTGCCCGTATCATCTGTGGAGTAGTGGGAATTCCGGGGAAAGGCAATTGTGGCATAGTGAATCTGCAAAAAAATAAAACAATGAAAACCCTATTACAAACTATACTGATGTTGGTTTTGACTTTTGCTTTCCAGTTTGCTCAATCTCAAAAAGGTACTTCCATCGTTATCCATGATAATACCAGCAAAGCCAATGGCGGAGAAAATGCTACATCGAATCTCAGATCTGAGATAGAATCCGCATTAAACCGGGAAAAACCTTGTGTTGACATAATGGACGACCAGGATATTCGCAATGTCATTGAGAGTGAACGGGAAAAGAATTTACTCGAAGGTGGTGATCCGGAGCAAGTTTTAAAAGACATCGGAAATTTGATGAGTGCCAGCTATGTAATGAGTGTTGCGGCAACACCCGGAGCCGGTGGCTCCACCTCTTACTCCGTTTTTGTAATGAACCCGCAAACGGGAACAACGGTTGCCCGTCAGACCGGAACAGATGCGAAAGAAATTGCCAAAAGTATCGTCGGGCAGCTTGGCTCCAGCCTCGCAGATAACTGCAAGCCGCATTGGGTTGGAGAGGTCAAATATGAATACACCTGGAATGAAACAAAAGTAACAAACGATGCTGGTGCGGCCCATGCCAGTACGAGGAATACCAAACGAACCAAAACCGATACTTACTCGGCAAAAAACACAATTGTTGCTACACTTTTACCGCCAAAGCCCGGTAGTGATGTTTCCGCAAATAAAACGATGGCAAGAGTCTGGATGAGATCGAGCATCGTATCTGAAAAGAAACAGGTAACAAATGGCGAAGTATATTGCCGCCCGAAAGGCGGAAACTCTCACTGGACAGGTTACAACTTAAATTATTCGGAAACCGTAACTCAATCAGGCGGCGGATCAGACAATCTTCCCGTCTCTGTTTCGCTTGATAATGATGGTAATTACAAAATCGTTGTACTAACGCCCAGCGGAACACTGTTGACCAAAATTGAAACAAACAGATCGGAATCAGGCTGCAACAAGGAAAATCCCCCAACAAAAGATGCGCAAAGTATGCCCGAACAAAAAATGAATGCATCAAGTTTTGATGTTTCAGGAAAAACGGATGCAAAAAACCGGGATTCTTTATCAGGTTCAAAAACGTTGCCTGATGGAAAGACAACAATTACCTGGAGTCTGCGGCTGGTAAAACCAAAAGAGAAAAAATAAGCCGGTATAAAATTGATTTATATTTTCAATTCAGCTCAGTACAAACACTAACCACAGCGTAAAAAATTCATTCCTACCTTTAAGAAACAAAACCATCCGCATGAAATGCATACTATTATTTTTACTGCTGTTGCAAACAACCGCCTTTGCCCAGCGGAAATTAAAGTATGATATTAGTAAAGAAAGCGGCGACACGGTGTTTTATACCAGCGAAGAACGGCTCTATATTTCCGCTGGTGATACGTATGGAACAGGGCGGGATAAAAGAAGCACCGTAGGTGATTACTTAAAAAGCACTGTATTAAAATATCCCACTGGTTTTGCACTGGAGTTTTCTATACAAACGGGCCGCACCAATAGTTTTTCAATCTATAGCGGCCAATCGGCCAAATTAATGATGAGTGACGGATCAGTAATCAGTTTGCCCAGCCGTGCTGATTATAATTCTAAAAAATCTTCGCTGGGTTTTGGTTGCTGGCTCTTTGCATTTTATACCTTGTCACCTGCTGCTATCGAAAAAATAAAGAACGGAACCATTGCCTCCATCCGCATTGAAACTTCTATGGGTTCATTTGATTATCCACTGAAGGAAAAAGCAGGGACGATTATTGTTGAGCAGCTAAAAAAGTTTGAGCTTATCTCCAATTGATAGCCTTTGTCTTGCCGCAGGCGGGATTTCTTCCCGGCACAGTCTCATTTTGCCCTGCTTTGTGCCTGTAAAATGCGTAGGTTGGCAACCCTTATTTAAAATTCATTGCCTTTTTTATAAGAAAGAAAAGAATATATCCTGCCACTACACCAGCGGTATTCAGCAACAGATCATCCACATCCCAAATACCCAGGCCGGTAAGCAGTTGCACTGTTTCAAGACCAAGGGAAAGTATAAAACCTGCCAGCAGCATCTTAATACCATGCCTGAACCAGGGCCAAAACAACGGCAATAAAATACCAAAGGGTATAAAGCCAATAAAGTTGCCCAGCAAATTATATTCTGCCTGGCTGTTATTCCGGTCCAGTCCCCTTTTATACATATTAATAGTACGGAAGGGAACCGTGTTGGCTTTTTTCCATCCGGTACTGACAGAATAGTTTTTATACTCCCGTGCAAAATAATGTTTGTAATACCGGGGCCCGCCTTGCTTAAACACCACTTTTTTAGTGAGCAGCAGCAGGTAAACAATCAGTACTATAGCAGAAATGATTTTGATGGAGAGTCGGGTTGGCATACTGTCATAACGAATAAAGAAAACCCGCATTGTACCGGGTTATATTTCTTTCTGCTTCCCGGAAAACTGTTCTCATCCTTCGCAGGCAATATCTCTGCGCAGCAGTATATACAAAGTGCGGGGTAGTTACTTTTTTTTCTTAAATAAAAAAGGCAACAAGTAAGCTGCCACTGTTTTTTTGGCTTCGCCGGCTGCTTCGCCTTTGGCTTCTTCATACAATAGTTTGGTAAAGCCGCCGGTGGCATGAATACCGGATACAATAAAGACAATACCGGCGCGGATAGCAAGAAATAATTTGATGACGGCAAACAGCAGCAGGCAGATAAGGCTTACACTTAACAGGAAAATAAAAAACTTCAGCAGCATATTGAAGGGGAATATGAGCCAGGCGGTAGATCTGTCATTTGCCTTATCATAATCTTCTTTTGCCAGCATGATCCCCGCCACTATTGCCAGTATAAGAAGGATGCGCCCTACCCAGAAGGCCCTGCCTGATCCGGTGTACCAGTAAAGGCCCAGCCAGTTTGTTATCTTATCCTTTAAAGTGAGTTTACCTGTTTGCCTGCGGACAGAGAAATAATTGCCCCGTTCAGTATCGTAGGTATATTCTTCGGTGGTAATACTGTTCCATAATGCCATCGGGCTCATCCTGGCTGCGCCGGCCATAATGCTTTCGGCAAAACCGTCCGCCTGATTAGAAAATTTTTCCCAGCTATCCCACCCGGTCAGTTTCAAAAAAAAGTTGACACAAAGCATAATGACAGCGCCGATGAGGATCTTGCGTCCCATACGGAGCCATTTGCCGGCTGGCTTTGGTTCGGGAACTGCTGATGGAGGGGCAGCGTTTTCCATACCGGTGATTTGTATTGAAAGACTGATTTAAATATACGGTATTTTAGGAAACCCCGGAGTTCCCAGCTTTTCTTCGCAGATGATTTTCCTGCCTGGGGCAGGCAAGCTTAGGAGACTTGTCGTAATATTCATACTGGTGCTTTCAGGGAACAATTTTTTCCACCTTGACAGTTGTTTAGGAATTCGATAGTGGTTATAAGATTGAGCCTGGCGTTTGGATTTGGCCAGGCCCGTTCTTTCAGCGTTTTATGAGGTTACTTATTCGCCGGAAATTTCTGCTGTGTTCTTCTTTGTCCAGTTCTTATGTTTTGCCCCGTCCATTTTTACAATCTTCGGTGTAAACTTACCCACTACATTCACCAGGGCTTTTTGTGATTGCATCACCATGTTGATGTCTTTGTATGCAAAGGGAGATTCATCTAATCCGCCGCCTAGCAACTTTACACCAAACTTTTTCAATTCATCTTTGAATTGTTTGTCAGTGACTGATGCGATAGCTCTGGAACGGCTCATCTTTCTTCCGGCGCCATGCGAAGCAGAATTGACAGATGCCGCTTCACCTTTTCCTTTCACAATAAATCCATCGGCTGTCATTGAACCGGGAATAATTCCCAGCACATCTTTGCCTGCAGGTGTTGCACCTTTCCGGTGAACGATCACTTCTTTTCCTTCCCACATTTCTTTCCATGCAAAATTGTGATGGTTCTCTACCATCTTGATTGGTTTCCTTCCCAGTTGCTTTGCAATCTTCTGGTGAATGATATGATGACAGGCAGAAGCATAATCACCCGCAAGGTTCATTGCTATCCAGTATTCTATCCCTTCTTCTTCATCCAATGTTAACCAGGCCAGGTTTTTTGCATCCTGCGGTAAACGCCTTTTGCTGATAGCGATTTTGGTATAGTGATTCGCAATGTTAGCTCCCAATGCACGGGAACCGGAGTGAGACAATAATCCCACATAGCTACCTGCTTCAATACCCAGTAATTCATCTTTCTCTGCAATCTCCACTACACCAAACTCCACAAAGTGATTTCCCGAACCGGAAGAACCCAGTTGTTTCCATGCCCTTCCATGCAAACCTTTCAATAAAGGCAATTGACCGAATGCTTCATTCTCCATCACTTCATGATCAGTGGCCTGCTGAAATTGCGCACCGCTTCCGAACAATGTAGCTTCATTGATCTCTCTTGTGAAGTAAGCTTCTTTTTGCAAAAGCTCTTTGGGGTCAATATCAAAAACTGACAAGCACATCCGGCACCCAATATCAACACCCACACCATAAGGAATAACAGCATTCTCTGTTGCCAGCACTCCACCGATCGGTAAACCATACCCGCTATGTGCATCGGGCATTAACGCCCCGGCAACTGCTATTGGTAATTTGGCTGCCTGGTACATTTGATGCATAGCGCCTTCTTCAATATGCTCCTGCCCGAAGACATTGAATTGGATGCCTGAAACATTCAAGGATATATTCATTCCTTCGGCTTCCGGCTCAGGCATCAGCTTTTCGGCGATGGGTTTTAATACCTCATCATCCAAATAATTTTCAGGTGCATTCAGGATTTGTTTCAATACTTCCAATGCTTCTGCTTCTGTATGATGTTTGAATTTGGTGCACATGGTATGCATGGCCACACTCACTACCGGTCCCTCCGGGTAGCCGATTGCACGGATTTGTTTTCCTGTTAATTTTAATTTTGACATAACTAATTAGTTTAAAAGTCAGGTCACTTTTTTACTGCGACCTGACTTACTTTATTTCTGCGGTACAAAGATCTGTTTCAACTGCCCGATCAGGTCACTATTGCTACTGACACTGATGTTACTGATTTTTTCGGCGATCTTCTCCACATATTCCATTTCTTTCAATTTCCACAGCATCGCATTTTCTTCCATCAGTTTGGCAGTGTTCAGCAGGCTGCGGGTGCTGGCAGTTTCTTCCCGGCGCATAATGGTGTTGGCCTGCGCTTTTTTCTCGGCCACCAGTACCTGGTTCATAATCTCCTTTACATCACCCGGCAGGATGATATCACGGATACCGAAACCATTTACTTCCACACCCAGCGCTTCGGCCTTTTCTTTTACACTCTGCAGGATGAAAGGAGCAATGCTCTCTTTCTTTTCCAGCAGTTCATCAAAGCTGTAACCGGCAATGTACTCCCGCAGCGCCAGCTGCATGGCCACATAGAGCTGCTTGTCGTAGTCCTTGTTCTGCACCAGCGCCTTTTCAATATCCACCAGTTTGTATTGTGCCCATGCGTTGATACGCAAAGCCGCTTTGTCCCTGGTAAGGATCTCCTGGCCGTTTACTTCCAGCTGCTGCTGACGCATATCTGCTTTACCAACATAAATAGAAATACTGTTTTTCCACCAGTAGTACATACCCGGCTCCAGCACTTTCACAAACTTACCGTCAATGAACAGCACGGCCTTTTCAAAGCTCTGCACTTCAGCGTTACGTACATATGCACTCACCGGCGCTTTGGCCAGCACGGAACGGTCAATGTTATCAGCAATCTCCACCTGGCTGATATCAGCACGGATGAAATCATACTTAACCACCGATTTCCAGAATGCATAGCGGCCGGCGGTCAGTACCTGCTTCATCAAACCGTTTTCATACTGCAGCACTATTTCATTGTCTTTTACTTCCACCACCTGCAGAATATCTGCCAGGCGTTCATCCTGCAGCAGGATGTTCAGCTCCACCGGTGGCATAAACTGTTTGGTAATATCATAGATATATACCTGTTCATTTTTCCAGAACCAGTAAGTACCGGTGAGCAGCATTTTCTGGTGCTCTCCATTTTTAAATACCAAACCTGCCTGGTAGGAGTTCAGTTTTACTTTTTTCATTTCTTCTATTTTTAAAAAATTTTAATTGTTTCAATAAAGCCAGTTTTATTTGCCACCAACTAACTACGGAAGTTGAGTTGAATAATAGTTGATAAGCCAGTTCATCAGTCGCTCCTTTATTGCATGACAATAAATTATTACTGCTGAAGTGAAATACGACGTATTACTTTTATCAGCTTGCAGGTAATTATCTGGTTGCAATGCTTCAGGATCCCGCAAATGCGGGAACCTAAAGTATCGCCAGCAAATAAGCCTGGCTTTAATTTCTGTCACCATTTTTTGAGAAGTGGTGTACTTCTTTGTCAAGGAACCCTAATCCTTTGCTTTACCATTTTGCTACCCGATTTTCAGTCGGAGTGGGATTCGAACCCACATACAAGGGCTGTGCTCTATCCAGCTGAGCTATACCGATTATGAGTCGGAGAAGGAATCGAACCTTCGACACCAGCGTTTGGTGATATATGTGCCATTGCAACAGCAGCATACAGATAGTTACTACGTCTGCACTGTTATGCTTCTTTGAAACATGAACCTGGTTTGTTATCAACAGGCATATATCATCTTGCCGTTAAGCAAGTCGTTGCGTTGATGCTTTCATCAACAATTATTTAAAAGAACTTAATTAATCACTACTTCCTGCCTCCTGAAACCAATTACTTGCGTCGAAACAGGTTGCTGTTCCTTTTCATGTGGGTTGGGAATCTCTGCAATGGTCATCGGCTTGTCAATCAATGTATCAAACCCGAAATGGGCTGATAACCGCTTTGCTTTCTCCATTCCCAGTTTGCCAAACTCATACTTCGCAATCAATCTTCCTTTTCGCATCAAGGCACTGTCCACCATTGTCAGCGAACTGTTGAACGTACATATCAATTGTACATTCAGAAAGTCGGCCAGTAACCCATCTGAAATATTCAGCAGGTTAGAAACAGCGGAACTGCTATTGTGTTTTCTGTCCATGATGATGTTCTCTGCATCTTCAATTACCAGGACAGTATTTGGGTTGTCAATCAACAGTTCGATAAAATCAGGATTCATCAGGTTTCCGGCCACCGAAGGCGATAAGAACAGTACCCGTTTCTTGATCTTACCAACCAGGTAACGCAGGTAGGTTGTTTTACCAGTACCCGGTAAACCATGCAGCAGCACAATCCCCTTATCATTTTTCTGACCCAGCCGTTTTCTTATCAATTCATCTACTTCTTTAAAATCGTCTTCATAAAAAAGATCCAGGTCCAATTTTGTCCGTTTTATCTCCATTGCTTTCAGGTCAAGAGAGCTCCTATTTTGAACAATCAGGTTTATTTCCAATGGCTGGCGTCTTTGTCTTTCCTTAAACTGGTTGACCAGTACTGTAACATCATTTACAAAGGCCTCATCCTTTCCGTCATGGAAAAATTCGCAATAGTTATCATCAAACTCCACAATACAGTTGTTCTTCAGGATAAGTACTGTCCGGTCAAACTGGTATTTTTTTGCTTTTCGTTTATACCATTTGTACTGATGTGTATGATCAATTTTGCCGGCAAATTTTTCCATGAATGCTGCAAAAGCTTTCTCTCCATCTACCTGGTTAATGAAATTCATACAAGGCAGATGATTAAAACAATACAGGTACAGCATCTTTGCGTCAAGAAAAGTATCATCAAACACATTGTTTGCATTGATCACTTTCTGGTTGTATAAATTTTCCATTTCCCTTTTTTTATTGAACAATTTTATTCGCACAACTGGAACTGGCAAATGCTTCCGGTTTGGCTTTGAAAGCAAACCCCATCCCCACGATATAACCCATTGCCTCCTTCAAGGCGTCATTGCTTTTGAAGTTTGGGTTGGTGTTGATGTCGGCATGTACTTCCATATCCACACTGTAACGACTGAAGATGTTACATAATTCATACGCCACTTCAATACTATTATGCACTTCCATCAGCATCCGTTGCTTAACACTCATCTTTAGCCGGGTTGTTTCATTATGTATATACATGAAACCACCTTTCCCTTTTCGTATGAATACAATTACTGTAGCGAATTCCGTTTGCTTTCCTTTCACCTGGCTGTCAGTACCGATGCATACTTTCATTTCATGTCCCATTTCCTTTTCACGCATCAATACATTGCTCACTTCCTCAGCGATAGGAATTTTAATCCGTTCTCCGGACAGTTTTCTCCATTGTTGTTCCTGTTCCATTGTTTAACATTTAGCATTCAAAATTTTTCATTCAACATTTCCGGTGGTGCCCCGTGGAATTGAACCACGATCTCCGGGATTTCACTCCGGTGCATATATCCATTCTGCCAAAGCACCAGTTGTTTGCGACAAATACTGGCTGATCTCACATTCCTCACTACCGAATTGTACTTGTCATCAAACACGGCGGAGAGTGCAGGAATCGAACCTGCCTGGGTGTTACCCCAACCTTGACTTAGCAAGCCAGTACAATACCGCTCTGTCAACTCTCCATTTGCGAGTGGTAAGTTTCGAACTTACCCGGCTATAAAACAACGGTGTTACCGACCGTCACGACTCTCCAACTTCGCCGCACTCACATTACATAAGCGGAAACAGAACGATTCGAACATTCATCTGATGGTTAACAACCAGCTGTTCTGCCATTGAACTATGTTTCCTTTGTTGGCCCGGTGAGATTCGAACTCACAACCTCCTGATTAAAAGTCAGGAACATCTATCCAGTTGAGCTACGAGCCAATTTGTTGCGACTGGCAGATTCGAACTGCCAACTACTACCATGTAACGATAGTATTCTCCCTCCCGATAGCTATCGGGAGAATTAAGTCGCTCCGTTTCATAGAGCTTTGGTGATGACTGAAAGATTCGAACTTTCAACCTGTACCGTATCAGAGTACTGCTCTTAGCCATTGAGCTAAGTCATCATTAGTTGCGGCTGTGAGATTCGAACTCACATCTAAGGCTTATGAGACCTTCGAGTTAACCGTTACTCTAAACCACAATTATTGTAAGCCTGGTGAGATTTGAACTCACACATAATAGTGTCTGAGACTATTGCCTCTTCCATTTGGGCTACAGGCCTGTTAGTTGACTTAGAAGGATTCGAACCCTCATCTCTTCATCCGTAGTGAAGTATTCTTGTTCCATTGAACTATAAGTCATCTTCTGTTAGTACAGCTTCCGGAGTTGAACCGGATACAATCATCTGCTACTTACCTTTCGGAATGAAAGGGAGATGAGTATGTTTCCACAACACTCAGCTGTATTGGTTGACTCCGGGACTCGAACCCTGTTCTTCCGTTGCACAGACGGATGCTTTACCGAATAAGCTAAAGCCAACATGTTTTGTCACCAGACTCAGGCTCGAACTGAGAATATCAGAATCAAAATCTGATGTGTTAACCATTACACTATCTGGCAATACTGCGGTTCGTATGATCCCGAAAGCTTTCGGGAGAACTCATAGCATCTGATAGACAATCAGAAATGGTAGCCGTTACACCAACGAACCTTTTATGTGGACCGTAAGGGAATCGAACCCTTCCAGCAACATTGCAAATGTTTCTCGCCAGCCCTGGAACATGACAGCCCATCTGGTATAGGAGACAGGGTTCGAACCTGCAGCCTCTTCATTCCAGGTGAAGTATCCGGCCAATCGGAATGCTCCTATATCTTTCATCAAAGAACTTTTGAAAAAGTGTCCCCGCTGCATCTCACGGGGAGCACTTACTTCCTCCTTCTGCAACTAATCCCATCTCAGATTAAATTCAGCAGGGTGACGAACTTTTTCATTCATCACATCTGCTCCCTTATTTTCTTTTCTTTTGCTGAATATTTCAGCTACGAAACGAACAGCCAGTACAATCAGTAAAAATTTCATCACATACCTTCCTTTCTTTTAGGTAATTGGTTTTGGGCATAAAAAAACCCGATCGTTTGCAGCGACCGGGCTTCCTATCAACAGATGCATAGTACATCTATGTATGGACAAAATCTGGTCGCTGTTGTTTACTATCATTCTCATAGCCTATGGGCACAAAAATCCCTGCTATTTGCGCATACCAATGGCAACTGAGTGATAATGTTTTATCATTCATTAGTCTAAATCGTTTATGTAGTTCCTGTGTCAACACTTTTTTTGTTTTGCTAAAAATTCAGTTCATTATTTTTTACATAATGATCAATAAAATTTTTTTATCACCCTCTTTATCGTCCCTCAGGAGTAGGGATTCGAAAAGACCGGTAATAAAAAACCCCGCAATCTCTTGCGGGGCCTGTATTCTATCGAATTCGTTTTTGTAACTTATCCTTGCAGCATACATGCCCCACAAACAGTATAGTCTCCAGAGGGACTAAACTTATTTGCCATTTCAATATGTGATAGTATGCGTTGCATGTTTTTGTTTTGCAGTGCAAAGATGAATTTATTTTTTTGATAGTGCCAAATTTTATGTAACTATTTTAAAATTTTTTTTCAACCCGTTATTATCCTGGTCAGTTCCTGTGTTTGCAGGCCAATGCAAAAGCCGGTTGAATAATGAGAGATTTCTTCTTTGGACCTACTGTAAGAATCTCGGCGATGCTCATGCTGGCGCTATGAGTATACAATTTCGATTCTGCAGCAGGTGTAGTTATTTCAACAACTTAAACGCAATTACATTTAAATACAAAGGAATCCTCTCACGAAGATCCCTTTGTACGATGTGTTATAAAGTGTGCAGGCTATTCTTTTCGTTAATACCTGTGTGCAATAGTAAACAGGAAACGTTTGGGTTCACTGGTAAGGCCGCCGGCTTTTTCAGCGCATCTTTCAGGGCGGGCCAGGCTTATGAATAATTTAGTATATTTAAATATTCTTTCAGTTTTTCTTTTCCAAAGCCTGGTTTCAACGGTTCAGATCATCAGGTATGATTATTCGTCTCCCTGCAAAGCTTACTGCCCTCCCTGTACATTGTGCAACAACCAAAACTGAAATAGTATGAAAAAGAACTTATCATTTATCGTTTTTTTCCTGCTTACCTGCCTGGTCAGCCATCCCGGACTTTTTGGCCAGAAAGGACCCAACCCCGGAGAAGAACCTTCCCCGGCCAAAAAGAAATTATTTAAAGACCGCCTGGTGGATATACGCAGTGCCAGCCCGGTTACAACATTGGGAAAGGATGAGCTGGAACAATCGTACAGGTTACCTTCCCGCAGTCTAGAACATATCGTCAGGCTGACACCGCAGCAGCAGGTGCTGAAAAGCACGGAGACCCATATCAGCATTCGCGGCCTGGGCAGCAGCCCGCAGACCTATAACAACAGTACCTTATATGGCCATAACCCCAACCCCTTTGCCGCCCATTCGCAAACTGTGATCACGGATATGAACCAGGTCCCCCTGTCTGCCATTGAGCAGGTGGAAGTGTTGAAAGGACCCACCGGTACCTTATATGGCCCGAACACCGTTTCCGGAGTGATGAATTTCATCACCCGTACTGACCTGAATGCCCGCTGGGAGGGCAACCGGTATAATCCTTATTACACGGGTATCAGCCAGGACCTGTCCGGTATTACGAATCCGTACCTGTCTGACTGGAAGAATACGGTCAATGGTTACCTGAATAGGGGGTCGTATACTGACACCAAACCTGACCTGACCTATGGAGTGAACGGCGAACTTCGGATCCAGCTGAACCCGGTCAATGATTACTGGGTGGAGACAAAGGAATTCTATGACTGTAATAAAATCCTGCGCCAGAAAACCAATTTTGAAGTGTACCCGGAGTATTACGGGGCGGAAGAAACGCAGTATTTTGACCTGCAGGGGCAGCTGGATTTTTCCAAGCTCAAACTGATTGACCAGGGCGGGTATTCTTTTGACCTGATGCAAAACGATTATAACAAGGGTGTGCCAAACTTCGGGTACTTTATACCGGCCCCGAACCTTTCCTCGGAATTCCGGCAATATTATGATCCAGCGCAAAACCAGTTCCTGCCCAATGCCAGTCTTGGCGGCCCGCTGGTCAAAGACAAAATTTTCTGGAATTATAATTTCCAGCTTTCAAAAAGCTCCTGTCTTCCAGCCCCGAAAACACAAACGAAAGATGATTACCCCCACCATGTGCTGACGGGGAGCATTTCTATCCGGCTCGAGGATTTCGGGAATGACAAGGAAACCTTTATCGGGGGTTCCGCTTCCTATACCTATTTCTTCCAGAACTGGATCGGCGCCACTGTGGACCTGTCGACTCATTGCAAAAAGATCAATGATGTGAAATACTCGGTGCTGAATGCCTACGTAGGGCCCACGTTTGTGCCCTTTACCAACAGCCACGGGCTGGCGGATCCCTTTACGATTTCTGCGCATACACTTATCGGTTATAACCATGTGAAGCAGAAATACCAGGGCAACAGTTTCACTGACGGTAACCTCAGCCTGAAGCTGGGCCTGGCGCTGGACTGGAATTTCAAGGAGAAAATCGGGATCCGGTTCGGCGCGGATGATTATATGGTGCTTGGCGACGGGAATACCACGAATAACCTGGGATTTTCACTGGGAGCAAGGTTTTCGTTTTAGGAGGGGTTCGGTGTCGGTAGGCTGTTCATTGTGCCTTTCCTGGTGCAGGCAGGCTTGTTCCTTGCATCCTACTTGCTTGTCATTAGCTTTAGGGGAAGGCTGGCTCAGTGAGAAGATGGCCTTTTTCGCCCTTGTTGGTCTTCCAAAATCATTGAGCGGCATTCGTTATGTCTTATGTGCTGAGCCTGTGTCCGGCAGAAAGACCAACAAATGAATGAAGGGTTACACTCTCCTTCCTTACCAAGTTTCCTGCAGGGGACTTATCCTAATGCTCATACTGGTGTTATGAGTTTACAATTTCGATCCTGCAGCAGGTGTAGTTATTTCAACAACTTAAACGCAATTACATTTAAATACAAAGGAATCCTCTCACGAAGATCCCTTTGTTCGATGTGTTATAAAGTGTGCAGGCTATTCTTTTCGTTAATACCTGTGTGCAATTGTAAACAGGAAACGTTTGGGTTCACTGGTAAGGCCGCCGGCTTCTCTTCTTTTTTTCAGTGCATCCGATTTGTAGTAAGCAAATGCTTTGGCAGTGTCTGTAAGCGCTGTTACCAGGGCCACTTTTTTATTATCATCAGCATCATGACCTACATTTCTTACTGCAAGGCCATTATCTATCCGCTCCTGTTTGCCGTCATCAAAATTTTTGATCCAGGCATCCCAGTCTTTTACTGTAAAAGTGTTTAGTGAACGGGGAGCTGCACCTATATTGGCAGTATCCTGCCAGGTGGTGTTGATAAAGTGAATGGTGGGCGGCCCTGTTACGCCTGCTTTTTTCATTGCATCCTTCAGGGCGGGGCTTTGTGCAAAAGCTTTGGCCTTTGCCAGGTCTTCTGCTTTCATGGCTACCAGTACCATATTGGTATCTGTTACCCCGCGGCCGATAACATAGCTGTGCAGGCCGTTGGCAGTACGGACGGAGTCATGTGCATCATAAGAAGGTTTCCATTTGGCAAAATCGGCCACTTTGTGTGTTACTACCACCATAAGCTGTGGGGTGGTAACAATAGTATTCATCGGTACAGTGGCGGTTGTTACCGTGCCGGTGCTGTCATCGCCGGTTTTCTTTTCATCGCTGCCACCACCACAGGAACTTAAAAAAAATACCGTTGCGGCAGAAAGCAACATGCTGCTGAATCTGATCTGCTTCATTTTTTTTGATTTTTAAGAATGAATAATAAAGTTGAAGGGCAGGAGCTGCCTTGCACGGGGTAAGAGGACAATAAATGTAAACAGATAATTTTTGCTGCTGCAAATTTTTTTTGCAGGTTTGGCCTGTTCGCAACATAGCACTACCGTGAAATGGATGTCCGGAGAAAAAAATGAATGGCAATGAATCAGGGCATATAGGCTTCCTTTTACTGAATGCATGGTGGTTTAAACTAACTTTAGAAGTAATAATTATTGTAGTTATCCAAAGTCACCAGTTATGAAACGATTCCTGCTGCTGCTCAATTGCCTGTTTACAATGCTTGTTAGCACTGCCCAGCAAAACAATGAACAACAAAAAATTCCCCTGCTCTTCCGCCTCGATGATATCGGCATGTGCCACTCGGTAAATATGGCGGCAGAAGAAGTATTGAAAACAAGTATGCCGGTGTCTATGTCCGTGATGGTGCCCTGCCCCTGGTTTACCGAGGCGGTGCAGGTATTGAAAAAATACCCGCATGTATCGGTGGGTATACATCTTACATTGAATGCAGAATGGAAGAACTATCGCTGGGGTCCTGTAGCGGGAGTAAGTGCCGTGCCTTCACTGGTGGATTCATTGGGTCATTTCTTTCCTTCCCGCAGTTTGCTCTTTGGCAATAATCCAAAGCTCAGTGAAATAGAAACCGAACTAAGGGCACAGATCGATAAAGCATTAAAAGCCGGACTGAAGCTTGATTATCTCGATTACCATATGGGTGCAGCCATGCAGACATTGGAGACAAGGGCGATTGTAGAAAAACTGGCGGCGGAATATAAACTCTCCATCTCCCGCTACTATGATGAAGTGGATGTAGAAGGAGGCTATGCTGCGCCGGTAGCAAACAAGCTTGATACCTTAACCGCTAAAGTAAAAGCCCTGCAGCCGGGCGGCACCAAACTATTTGTGGTGCATATCGGGCTTGACACCCCTGAGATGAGTGCTATGGAAGACCTGAATCCCTTTGGTCCGAAAGACATGAGCAAACACCGGCAGTCTGAACTGCGGGCTTTATTATCTCCTTCTTTTCAGCAACTGATCCATGATCCGAAGTTCAGGATCGTTACATACGGTCTGCTCAATAAAGAAAAAGGATTGCAAAGCATGAAGAGACCGGGGAGATAGAATAATACAACCTGTATGATTGATACTATTACTGCATAAGCAATCTTTATTGACTTTCACATTATGTGGCACCAGTTCCTCAATATCTTCTTCTTTGTTTTTCATACGGCATTTACACTGTTCAATATAGTGGGCTGGGCTTTTCCCAAAACAAGAAAGCTGCACCTGGCAACTATATTGCTTACTGCTTTTTCCTGGTTTGTACTGGGTATCTGGTATGGCTGGGGCTATTGTGCCTGCACCGACTGGCACTGGGAAGCGAGGGAAGCATTGGGTTATCATGACCGGTCCAATTCTTATATTCATTTTCTCCTGCTAAAACTTACAGGTAAAGATTTTAATAAACAACTGGTTGATACAGTCACTCTCAGTATCTTCCTGCTTACAGCTGTACTGAGTGTGTGGCTGAATATCAGTGACTGGAAGAAAAAGAACAAAGATTGAAGACCCGCTGCATAAGTATTGATGGCCACCCGGCGGAAAAAAATCTTTTTCCTTTCTGATAATAAATGTAACTTTCTCACACTAACAAAGGCTTTACCCCAGAAAGGCATCCCGGCTGATTGCTTCCACTTCCCTTGTAAACACTGACAGTCATTATTTTCTTTTCACCATAACAAATTTGTACATGGTAAGAAAGATGCTTTTGTTGTTTTGTCTCATCACGGTGATATCGTTATCAGCCCTGTCACAAACGGTGGTCTTTATCAATGCGGGTTCCCGTGCTGCCTGGGGTAATCAGCAACAACTGCTTATTGATGCAGGTGGCAATGCCCGTTATTATCTCCGGGAAGTAAACGGACCGGTGAAGGATTCAATAATTTTTATATTGTCTGCCACGCAATTACAGTCCTTTTTTGAAAAGGCAGAAACTTCAGGCTTCTTTACCCTGAATACTTCTTACGATGGCGGAGCTGTTGATGGGGCAGGTATTTATATTTCGCTGAACAATTCGGGTCGTAAGCATAGTGTAAGCCTCGTTAATACAGATGTGCCGGCCATTAATGAACTGATCAGGTGGCTGAATAGTTTATTGGAGCCGCAGAAGATAGTGATCAACTATGGCCAGTTTGTACAAAGCAAGCGCCGATGAAGAGTGCCAGTCTTATATTATTTATTCTTTTTGTCAACTGGCTGCAAAGTTGTGGTCCTTCCCGTCGTTTTGGTACTACCATTGAAAGGGATGAAAATAATCCCTGCCAGATCAATATCATTATCCAGGTAGCCCTGGAAGGAACAGATGCGGATGTGCAGGCGGTGAAAAATGACCTGGAAGCATGTTACAGTAAGCAATGCTTTATTCCCTGCGATAAAGACAGTACTAAAGGATGTATGACTAAAACCACTATCGTGGTAAAAAAATATGGTGAATTAAAAGAAGAAGAAAGAGATGCATATCACTATGTATATATGGTAGATAATGACGGCCTGCCTTCCAATGCCTATATCGGAACACCCAATGCAGGAGCTTCCAGCGGAACCTGGCGGCGCAATGCTGCTCCCCGTGTCTATTGTCACGAAGTGCTGCATTTCTGCGGACTGGAAGACAAGTATTGTTCACGCATCTATGATCCGGTAAAAGATTCAGTGATCATTGAGTTAACATGTAACCCGCCACCGGAACCCAATGGAGGAAATTGCTGTACCCCATCTGCAACCGACACCCGTTGTTCCACTCCCTGCGATGGTCATGATCATAACCTGATGGCCACTGTTGGTGCGGATCTTTCCTGCCAGAACATTTTAGATATTGTGAGGAAGGCCGGACTGGATAATTGTCCGTTGGAATGCTGCGCATCGGGAAAAACATTTACCAAACCACCACCTGAGATTCATGTTACTCCCGGTTATTTGCATTTTGGTGACAAGAACACTTCTTTCGGGGCTTATGGGGGTAGTACAGGGATATCCATAAAAATCAAATCCTCCTGGGGAGTTGGTATTGACGCCGGGTATTATATGCATACGGAAAAGGATAATACATACAAAGAAACATCCGGTATACTGACCATAACAGGTGGAGTAAAGTATACAGGAAATAGCCCTGCACCTTCTAAGTTGATCATTTCGGGACATGCCATGGCGGGGATAGCCAGCTATTCACAAAAAGTAACGGTTGGCAATAACAGTAATAAGAACACGGTAACATCGGCACATCTTAATATCGGTGCTGCACTTGATTTGAAGCTGAACCGTTTCTGGAATATCCGTCTGCTGCAATTGAGCTATGCTCCCACATTTTTTTATGAAAGCACTCAGCATAACTTCAAAGCAAATGCAGGCATAGTCTATAAACTGCAGAAAAGATAATAACAGAATTTAATCACCTCCTCCACCGCAGCCACCACTGCAGCCGCCACCATCACCGCCCGCATCAGATCCTCCATCGCTGCTGTCGCCCCAGCTGCTGCTGCTTCCGCCGCCGCCAAAATCACCCTCACCAAATCCGCTAAACTCAGGATAGGCTGCTGCCGGCTCTGATTCAAAATGGGAATGCAATGGTGTAGTATCAATAAGCGTACTGCTGCCACCATCACTGCCATTGTCATTCCGTTTTTTCCTGGCTGACTGGCACCCGTTGCGTCTTACCTGTTCTTTGTCAAATTTTGTATCACCCCAGATATCAACCGGTGGTTCAAGACCGAACTCGGCCTGGTACAGTTCAATAGTGTCTAAATATTGTGCGCTGAAGCGTCCGGTCTGCTCTTCTGCCGGCACCAGTTCGGGATAATGATCAAAAGGCTGTTCAATAACTTCGTTACAAAAATCACGGTACGCTTTGCTGAAAAGTAAATGTTCATGCCATACCACATCGATTATTTTAGAAGGTGTTACAAGGAAATCACTTACCAGCCCGAGATAAATGAATTTTTTATACTCATTCAATGCTCTCAATGCAAAATGTGTTTTCCATCCATGCTTGCGGGCAATCTTCCCGGCAAAAGCCCTCAAAGAAGGATCAGCTTTGCCAAACCGGGATGTTATATGATCCCACAGGCCGGGACTAACGATATGATCAAAATGGTAGTTTTTTAATTTTAACCACAGCTCTTTTTTATCCATAATTTGTATTTGTCTTTAAAATTAACAAGGGGCTGCCAGATTCATTTTGTTTCCGCCATTAAATAAATTTAAATTAAGCAGTTATTTACCGGTGGTTTTGTTTAATTGTATTCCGGCTGAGTATAGCAGATTAAGTAAGCACAATACAGTGGCATACCTGTTCCTGGTTCAGTAATTTCCAGTACCAAATAAATGGTATTGCATCCGCCGCGCCAATAAGCTATTTTTAATTGATTATTTATTGTCCTGTAAAATTCACGGCTATGCATCCTGAACAAAGTCCTGCGGATAAAAAAAAGAGTGAAAATTCCAATGACCAGATCATTTCATACTATACCCTGCGTATACTGATCGGTGCTACCGGTGTATTGCTCCCCATCCTGGTTTTCTTTGGGAAATACATTTCACAGGGTTCAGGAGTGCTGGAATTTTCTATCAGCGACTATTATGATAATGGTACTGCCGGTGATATACTGGTGGGAGTGCTGTTTGTCCTTGGCTTTTTTCTTTTGTCGTATAAAGGTCCGGAGCCTATTGATAACCGGGCGGCTGATGTGGGCTGCGTGGCGGCATTGGGAGTGGCCCTGTTCCCTACTACTTATTGCCCTTCCTGCTGGGTGCATTACCTGCATTTTGTTTTTGCCCTGTTACTTTTTTCTGTCTTTATCTTCTTCTCTATTTATTTATTCAGAAAAACAAACCCGGCCAAAGCAATGACACCGGAAAAAAAGGATCGTAATAAAGTTTATCTTATCTGTGGCATCATCATGATCCTCTGTATTGGGGCGATTGCTTTCAGCCTGCTGGTGCTGGAACCATACGTCAGCTCAAAATATAAACTGGTATTCTGGTTTGAGTCGCTGGCCCTGGTTTCTTTTGGCGTTTCGTGGATCACCAAATCAGAATCTTTTTACCTGAAAGACAAAGAATAACTGGTAGAAAATGGTCATGGCTAACCGGCTACCCTAATCAGGGGAAGCGGTGAGTAAGCTCATAAAAAACGGCAGTGCCGGATAGTATCTTAGCTGTTGAAAGGAGGAAGTGTGTGATGCTGAAGCTGATGGAACAAATTCCCGCTAAAGGGAAAAAGGAAAAAGTGCGGATCAGGACGGATGCGCTGTTGCGGGAAACATCTACCAATTATATACGGCTGATCGGCGATGCCGACCGCAAGGCAAGGATCATGCTGATCGTGAACTCTATCTTTCTTACGATAGGCGTCACCCTGCTGACAACATCAATCCACGAAATACACTATGTATGGATCAGTGCTGTATTACTGATGTTGTCAAATGTGTTGTCTTTATTCTTTTCTATTCAATCTGTAAAACCGGAATTCAGAAAATATACCAATAAGGATTGCGAGAATAATATCATACACTATAAAAAATGCAACCAGCTTTCACTGGAAGAATATACTGCACAGCTTCGTGATAGCATGCTGGATAATGATAAGAAAATGGATGCTGTGATAAAAGATATGTATCACTATGGCAACCTGCTTACAACCAAATACAGGATGCTGAGTATTGCTTACCGGTTCTTTTCATGGGGTATATCACTGGCGGTCATATCTTACCTGTTCATCCTGCTGATCATTAACCGGTAGCCCTATGTAATTCCTTCTTTTTTCAGGAAGCCATAGAGGAAAAAACCTATAACAATATACCCGATCGCTATGATAATAGTGAAGATGAGAAACACATTATTAAATGGTACATCTTTTGGAATAAATTTCTCTGGTTTGTTTTTGTCATAGTAAATATCTGTCCGCTGCCCCCGGGTGAATAATTTATTAGTGCGGTTAGAAGAATAAGTATAGATCCCTCTCAGCTGACCTCTTCCAAAAACAGGATACTGAATTACTGCCTGGTAATACTTATTTCCTTTTAATCCTCTTCGCTCATATACTTCTTCCACTACACCGGTTACCAGGTCGCCGGTCTTTTTTAATTTTTTAACACGGTGCTTCTTCCATAAAACAATAAGCAGGGGAAGAAACCCGAGTGCAACAATGATGATAGTAATGGTGCCGGCCATGTGGTGGTTGTTTGCAGGTGATCAGACCCTGCTAAAACCTTTATATGGACAGGCAAGTTGCGGGGCCGCTGACAGGAAATTACGAAAATATGATGGCAAACCGTTCCTCTCTTCCATACACACTATGCATGAATTTTCCGGGACAAGATTGTCTTTTTTAGTATGCTCATACTCATGAGAAATCGGCTTAATTACTGACTTTGATCATTTTAACCGGGGTAGTGCCCGTTCTACATTTGGAGGATGAAGTGATAGCAGGTATGTGGCGGAATTTGTAATGATTGCTTAACACTTTAAAATTTGTTGTATGATAACTACAAAAAAAACCAGTGCTGAAAAATTTATGCAACTGGTAGAAAAAAGAAATCCTGCTCAGGCAGAGTTTTACCAGGCTGTTGAGGAGGTTATGAAAAGCGTTATTCCTTTTGTGGAAGAGCATCCCGAATACCAGAAAGCAAACATACTGGAACGTATGATAGAGGCAGAACGTATTCTCATTTTCAGGGTACCCTGGGTAGATGATAAAGGGAATTACAGGGTAAACAGGGGATACAGGGTTCAGATGAACAATGCGATCGGTCCTTACAAAGGAGGGCTGCGCTTTCATCCCGGTGTTACATTGAGTGTGCTGAAGTTTTTGGCCTTTGAACAGGTATTTAAAAACTCACTGACTACTTTACCAATGGGCGGTGGTAAGGGCGGCTCTGACTTTGATCAAAAGGAAAATCGGATAATGAGGTAATGCGCTTCTGCCAGAGCTTTATGACTGAATTATTCCGTCATATTGGTAAGGATACCGATGTACCTGCTGGTGATATTGGAGTAGGGGCAAGAGAGATCGGTTATCTCTTTGGCCAGTTCAAAAGACTGACTAATGAATTTACTGGTGTACTCACTGGTAAAGGCTATACTTACGGAGGCAGCCTTATTCGTCCGGAAGCTACCGGTTATGGGTTACTGTTCTTTGTAGATGAAATGCTGAAGACAAAAGGAGAAATAATGAAGAACAAAAAAGTGGTGATCTCCGGCAGCGGCAATGTGGCACAGTATGCTATTGAAAAAACAATTGCGATGGGCGGCATTCCATTAACCGCTTCTGATAGCAGTGGATTTATTTATGATCCGGATGGAATCACTAAAGAAAAACTTGAGTTTATACTCGAACTAAAAAATGTACGCCGCGGAAGAATTGCAGAGTACGCTGCGAAATATGGCGTTCCATATTATGAAGGAGAAAAGCCATGGAAGATACCTTGTGATATTGCCTTGCCTTGTGCGGTACAGAATGAGCTGGATGAAAAAGATGCCCTCTTGCTTGTCAGTAATGGTTGTATGCTGGTAGCTGAAGGAGCGAATATGCCAACTACTCCTAAGGCAATTGAAGTATTGCAGGAAAATGATATACTCTATGCACCCGGTAAAGCTGCCAATGCAGGTGGTGTGGCTACGTCTGGCCTTGAAATGTCTCAAAACTCAATCCGGCTTTCCTGGACAAGAGAAGAAGTGGAAAGTAAACTGAAAGGAATAATGAAGAATATACATGAACAGTGTATGCAATACGGTAAGAAAGAAGACGGGACAATTGATTATGTAAAAGGAGCAAATATTGCGGGCTTTGTTCGTGTTGCTGATGCAATGCTGGCAGAAGGTCATGTATAGAATACCAGGTATTCGTAAAAAGTGATAATTAAAATATAAAAGCTGCTGATTTTACTACAGCAGCTTTTATATTAAACGTAATAGTAACAGATTATGTATCAGGTTCTTTTTTTTCGGTAATAAACTCGTTGATATAAATCCGGAAAAGGAGTATAATATAATTCACCAGTAATGGCCCGAAAATAAGGCCAATGAAGCCAAAGAGCCCCAACCCCACTATAACACCGAGTACTGTTATCATCGGGTGAACATGCCCCAGTCTTTTTAATATAGTGATGCGTGACAGGTAATCAATATTTCCGGTGATTATAAAACTATACAACAATAACCCCGTCGCATTCCAGGTATCACCACTGGCATACATAAAGATGACAAGAGGTACCCAAATGATCATGGTGCCCACCACCGGGAAGAAAGCAAAGACACCGGTCAGAAATCCCCATAGCACATACTCATTTACATCAAAAATGATATAGCCGATAGTGGCTGTCACACCCTGTATGATAGAGATAAGAGGTATACCGAGAGCACTGGCTTTTACCAGTCGTTTGGTCTCCGCTGCCAGCAGTTCGATATTTGTTTTTTTTAAAGGCAGTATATGGCTGAGGAATGTTTCCATTTCTTTGCCATGTACCAGCATATAGTACAATACAAAAAGCAGCAATGCCAGGTTGAGGACCAGGTTGACAGTATCATTTACTAGCCGGGGAAGAAAATCAGATAGTCTTCTTTGCAGGTCGGACATGGTGTCTTCTGAAATGAATGTGATGCCTGCCTGCTGCTGTACATCATATATGGCCTTCTTTGCTTTAGCCAGCATGAATGCCGGGTCATTCAAGAAAGGGTGTACTTGTTTTTCTAATAGTATAAAAGTTATGTAAACAAGCAATGCCAGCAGCAGGAAATACACAAACAGGTATAATCCTGCTGTCCATCCCTTTTTCCATTTACGGTGATAGATCAGTTGAAAATAGCTGTTGCGGCTGAGTATATATAAGGTAAGTGCTCCCAGCAAACCAGGGAAAAAAACATACAACTCCTTTATACTCAGGTATACCATCAGCAATAAGAGGAACAGGATCATTACCTGCTTGAGCTGACTATTAAAACCGGTTGTTGCTGACATAAATTACCAGTGAAAAATAAACCCTTATAATTCTCAGTAAGGTAGAACTTTTTTCGATGGCCGGTTATGACAGAGATTAGCTGTAAGCAAAACGAAAATCATATTGCTATACGAATTCTTGTATTGTTTAAATCAAAAAGGCTGTCCTGAAGAGACAGCCCTTTATTATTTTTTACCTGCGATATTAACTCAGGTGTTTGCTCAGGTATTTTGCAATTTCAAACATAGACACCTGGCCTTTGTTGCCAAACACTGCTTTCAGTTTTGCATCTGTGTTCACATTACGCTTGTTTTTGCTGTCCTGCAGTTTGTTCGCCTTAATGTAAGTCCATATTTTTTTCACTGCCTCAGTACGGGGCAATGCTTTTGTTCCTACTACAGCGCCTAATGCAGCACTTGGAGTTAACGCTTTCATAAAGGCAGCGTTAGGTTTACGGGCAGATTTCTTTTTAGCTACTTTTTTCTTAGCTGCTTTTTTCACAGCCTTTTTAGCGGCTGGTTTTTTTGCTACTTTTTTTGCAGCCTTTTTTGCTGCTTTTTTCTTTGTTGCCATGTTTTTTAGATTTAGAATGTTAATGGGTATCTCTTGTATACCGGTATCAAATATAGATTATTTCTCCTCTCATTGTAACAATGGAAAAAAAATCCGGCTTTTATTTTATGACTGTTTTTCCACAGGGAAAAACCGGTTTTTCCCAATGAAGAACGAAATGACCGCCGGTTTTTTTACAGTACAGTTGCTAAATTGTGTTGTCAATAACAGCTTTTGTTTATCAATATTCATAGCCATTATCCTCCGGTAACCGGTGAATGGACCATCCAAAGTCTATGGACAGACTTTGGGAAAACAGCTATACCTGGCCAGTATTCCATAGGCATTCACCCCTGGCATATCACTACTTCTCATTGGGAAAATCAACTGGAACTCCTGCGGGAAGCCAGCCAAAACCCATATGTGCTGGCTATTGGAGAATGCGGGTTGGACAAAGCCTGTGATACTTCTTTCTCCTTGCAGGCAAAGGTATTTGCTGCCCAGGTTGACTGGGCGAATGAGATTGGTAAGCCATTGATTATTCACTGTGTACGGGCATGGGAAGAAGTACTGCAGGTGTTGCTTGAGCAGGGAAATAAAGTACCTGTTGTTTTTCATGGGTTCAATAAAAGTCTGCCGCTGGCCCAAAAAATCATTGGACAGGGATATTATTTATCTTTTGGTAAATCATTGGAACAGCCTGGAAAAAAGAAAATACTCTCCGGGTTGCCGGTTGATAAGATCTTCCTGGAAACGGATGATTCCGCTATCAGCATCCGGCTGGTGTATGAATGGGCTGCCGATGCTTTATCAATTGATCACAATTCCCTTGTTTTGCAAATGCAAAAAAATGCAGCAGCTATTTTTGGTGCTGCAGCAACTCAACTATGACTAAAGATATTTCCTGGCTTTCCCGCACCAGTTTATTGATAGGAGAAAAGGCTTTGCATACTCTTACGCTGTCACATGTAATGGTAGTAGGCCTTGGCGGTGTTGGTTCATATGCCGCGGAATTCGTTGCCCGTAGCGGTGTGGGACGAATGACAATCATTGATGGTGATGTGGTGGATCCTACCAATCGCAACCGGCAATTACCGGCTCTTGCTACCAATCATGGTGAATCAAAGGCACTGATCATGGCAGAACGGTTAAAAGCAATTAATCCTGAACTGGAGTTGACCGTTATTAAAGAATTCATCAATCCCGGCATGGTGATGACGCAACTGGACAGCAGGCCCTGCTATATCATTGATGCAATAGACAGCATTACTCCTAAGATCACTTTTATTAAAATGGCCTGGGAAAATCAGTTGCCGCTTGTAAGCAGTATGGGTGCGGGAGCCAAGGTTGATCCAACCAGGTTGCAGGTTGTGGATATTTCAAAAACCTATAATTGCCCTTTTGCCCAGCAGGTAAGAAAGCAATTAAAAAAACATAATATACGCCGTGGTATAAAAGTGGTTTTTTCCCCGGAGGAACCTGTTAAAGAAAGCCTGATGCTGACGGATGGTAAGAATTTCAAGAAATCGGCTTATGGCACCATATCTTATTTACCAGCTGTATTCGGAGCGGTGGCTGCTTCTGTGGCGATAAGAGATTTGATACAAAAATGAGTACAATCAGTTCAGCGATCTTTCTTTTTGGAAAATAAGAAAATGACCAGGGCAATGATCACCAGGCTGATTGAACCATATACTGCATAGCTGAAAGGCATTAGAAAGATTGTCAGGGAAAGTTAATTTATTCCATGATAAATAAATGGATAAAGTATCTGAAGCAAGTACTGCTGATATCATTCATTCCTGTATCCCATGCATCTGTCACATACCAAACGGGTAAGTTTCCGGCATCTGGTGTCCGCCGGGTTCAATGTGTAAGGGATGTAAGGCCCTTGTTTCATCAAAGAAAATAAATGCATCATACCGCATGGGCATTATGCTTGGCACATAATTACCAAATTCCCGTTGAGGATTATAGACAACTCCAATGGCACGATGACCGAATTCTTTTTTACCTAACACTTCTTTTACATATTGATTCATCAGCATCAGGCGGTCTGTAGCACCGGCATTATGCATAATATATTCCCAACTGTTAGCAACTGCCGGAGGGACGGCCATCTTCCGCATCACATCATTCCACTGGCGACCGGCAATTACCGATCCCCGGTAAGAACCAAATCCCACAGCAAATACTCCATCATAGTAATGCATCTCATTCACCAGTTGTCCCACATTGACCATGCCATCAAGGCGCATATCAGTTGCCCTCGCATCGCCAATATGCGTATTATGTTCCCATACTATGGCTTTGGCATGCAGACCGTGAAAATCCATCAGTTTATTTAGCGTATCAACCATATGATGATCCCGGATATTCCAGCTAAATGGCCCACCTTTTATCATGGCCCGGTAGTATTTTTCTGCATTGACAGCAATCATGGCATTGCGTTCCACATTCAGTACTGCTTCAGGATCTGTATTATATTGCTGCATTTTATTCCTTATCTCCAGCAGCAAGTCCACCACTTCTGCTTCGCAGGATGCAGGTACCCACGAATGTGCTGTTGCCCGGGCATAGGATTGCCCTTCTTCTTCACTATATGGCTCAAAACAATGCCAGGCCTGCATGGCTACTTCTTTTGCTTTTTTATCTGTTTTGTCCAGGTAGTTGATAATAGCTTCCAGGCTTTCCCATAAACTGTAAACATCCAAACCATAGAAACCTACCCGCTTATTTGCCGGCTGTGTGGCGTTATGCTTTCGCATCCATTCTGTCAGTGCCACAATTTCCCAATTGGCCCACATCCAGGTAGGCCAGCGGTTGAATGCAGACAGAACGTCTTTGGCGCTGCTGCCAGCATCAGTATAACCTTTTACATACCGGTTTACCCGGTAACAATCCGGCCAGTCCCCTTCTACTGCAATAAAAGAAAATCCTTTCTCCAGGATCAACCGCCTGCTGATCACTGACCGCCAGGTATAATACTCATGCGTACCATGGGAAGCTTCTCCCAGTAATACATATTTTGCATCTCCGATCGCATCCATCAAAACATCAAGGTCCCTTGTATTATTCAGGTCGACGGAATTATCCCGGATGAATGTTGTAAGATCTATACTTTCACCTTTATCTTCCTTCAAATAAGTGATGCGCATATGATTCAATTTTATGATTCAAGTAACTATATTTCTCCCCCGGAATCTATGATCAGGTTCATTCATTTATATGAGTGAACTCACCAAAAAAAGCTCTATTGCCAATGTAAATTCACAATATGAAATAAAGTGCAGGTATATGCTTATAGCCTGCTTTTTGTTAGTGTTAATGAATGATGGATATTTTTTACCAGGCAGCAGAAGTATATAAAGATGAAACAAGAGATTCAGGAAGAGGTGTTTATTCCGGTTGGCTCTGTCACGGTCAAAGGTCATTTGGGATTACCTGAAAAAGCAGATAGTATTGTCATCTTCTCTCATGGTAGCGGGAGCAGTCGTTTTAGCCCCCGTAATAAATATGTGGCTGAAGTATTAAATGATCAGCATATTGCAACACTTCTTGTAGACCTGCTTACACCGGAGGAAGATTTGCATTATGCTGCACGGTTCAATATTAACTTACTTACCCAGCGGTTGGTGGGTGTTTCCAAATGGATAGCTGAGCAACCGGTTTTCAAAAATTTTCAAATAGGTTATTTCGGGGCCAGTACCGGCGCCGCTTCTGCATTAAGGGCAGCAGCTATTCTGGAAAAAAAAGTGAAAGCAGTAGTTTCAAGAGGTGGCCGGCCTGACCTTGCCATGCAGGTGTTACCCTTTATAAAGGCCCCTACCTTGTTACTCATTGGTTCATTGGATGACCTGGTGATTGAATTGAACCAGCAGGCATATGACCAGTTACAATGTAAAAAAGAAATGATGATTGTAGAAGGTGCTTCTCATTTGTTTGAGGAACCGGGCAAGCTGCAAGAGGTAGCTGTATTAGCTGCGGACTGGTTTAAAAAATACCTGGTAAATACTGACCCTTTTATTGACAGCGCTACTATTGTGCTAAAAAAATAATTATATGTATTTCATCGACCGATATGATGCAGCCATGCAACTGGCCCCCCTTCTTGAAAAATATAGAAATGAAAAAGGTGTGATACTGGCGGTACCGAGGGGCGGCGTTCCTATTGGTTATTACCTTGCCAAACACTTTGACTTTCCATTGGATTTACTGATGACCAAAAAATTGGGGCATCCTGCCAACGGAGAATTTGCGATAGGCGCCGTTAGCCTCGAAGGAAGTATTATTGAGGAAACGAAGGGAGTGCCTGAGCAATATATCAGGGAAGAGACACAACGCATCAGGGTGCAACTGGAAGAACGGTATAAAAAATTCATGGGGAATAAAAAGCCTGTTGATATAAAAGGCAAAATTGTCATTGTTGTTGATGATGGTGTGGCAACAGGTCGTACTATTTTATCTGCCATTAAGATTTTACGGAGCAAAGAGCCGGAAAAAATTGTAGTAGCTGTTCCTGTAGCACCTGAGGAGTCATCGAAACGAATAAAGCTACTGGTGGATGATTTTATTTGCCTGCATACACCTTACCCGTTTTATGGGGTAGGAAATTTTTATGATGATTTTACCCAGGTAGAAGATGAAGAGGTGTTACAATTGCTGAATGAATTAAATGACAGGAAAAAAGTAGTTTAGCCTGCTGCAATTCAATAGTGTAAATAAGTGAACAATAATAAACAACACCTGAGCTATTATGTCATTAATGGAATTACCCTTTACAGAATTGTAACTGCGCCTTTATTACTTGTGTTACTTTTTCTAAAGCAGTATGATCTGTTTAAATGGTTGCTGGCTGTTAGTTTTTTTACTGACCTCATCGATGGCTTCCTGGCAAGAAAGTATAAAGTAACCAGTATACTGGGCACAAAGCTTGATTCTATCGGGGACGATTTGACTGTTGCTGTTGCAGTGACCGGCTTATTTGTCATATTTCCTGAGTTTATCAGGCAGCAAAAATGGGTATTCATTATTTTGCTGGCTTTATTTTTAATACAAATGGCATATGCCTTTACCCGCTATGGAAAAATGACCAACTTTCATACCTGGCTGGCAAAGACAGCAGCCCTCTTGCAGGGAATATTTTTATTGCTGACTTTTTTTACCGGCCAACCGTATCTGTTATTATTTTATACAGCGGCTATTGTTACTATGCTGGAGCTGATCGAAGAAATTATTCTTGTATACCTGCTGCCGGAATGGAAAATGAATGTGAGGGGATTGTATTGGGTACTTACAAGAAAGAAAGCAGTATAAATAGTAAATACAAACGGGCATATAAGATGCCCGTTTGAGAAAAAGGCAATGTTTAACTAATCACTATTTCTTTCTTTACATTTTCTTTACCGGCAATGACAGGCAGGCTTACCTGCAGCACACCATCTGCATATTTAGCAGTGATATTTTTGGTGTCAATGCTTTCGTTCAATGTAAAGCTTCTTTTAAACCCGCCACGACTGTATTCCCGCAAAACCCATTCAGGCCGGGGAAAGCCTTCCGGGGGGGTGTAAGAAACAGTTAGCTCATTTCCATTTACATCTAAATGAAAATGTTCTTTGATGCGGCCGGGAGCAAACACCAGCATCTCATAGCTATTGTCTGTCTTGTAGATGTTGACGGCTGCCCGTTGCATGGAGCGGATAAACAGGGGTCTGTTTCCGTAAGCGTTGCCTTTTGCGGCACATGACTGATTGTAGTTCATGTTTTCATTTTTAGGTTATAAAATAAAATAACAGTGTAAAAGACATAAAAATGATGCCGGGATAATTTTGCTGCTATTCTGACATAAGCAACGACAAAGATGTATATGGCAAGGGTTAATTTATCAGTTGCCCGCGGCTGATATTAATTCTGTGACAGAATGAGTATAATCATCAATTATGCATGAATAAACCATAACCTTGCAGATTGAATTAATAAGGTGCTTGCCAGTATCTTAGAGGTTCAGGTACCTGCAAAAAACCCGGAACCTGGTTCAGCTATCATGAAACGGCTTTTAATATTTCCCGAATCAGTTAACTTACAAGAAAATCCCTTGCTATATGGCAGAAAATAAAAAAACCTATATGGTTAAAGCAAATGAGTTTGTTTTCACATTTAACCAGGAAGAGATTGACAAAGCAGACTTTATAAAAAAAAATCCAACAGAATTTAATCTCATCAGGAACAATCGTTCTGTAAATGCCAAATTACTGGAATCAGATATCACTGGCAAAGAGGTAAAGATTGAAGTGGATGGAGAAACCTTTGAATTGTTGATAAAAGATGAACTGGATCAGATGCTGGACAGAATGGGATTCAGTACTGTTTCTTCCAAGCACATAAAAGAGATTAAAGCCCCTATGCCCGGCTTGGTACTTGAAGTAGCAGTTAAAGAAGGCCAGGAAGTAGAAGAAGGAGATAAGATACTCATCCTTGAGGCGATGAAGATGGAGAACAGTATAATGATACATACCAATGCCAGGATTAAAAGGATAGCAGTATCTGCCGGACAAGCTGTGGATAAGGGTCAGGTGCTGGTGGAATTAGAATAATTCAACAATCAAAAACATTGCAATGAAAAAAATATTAGTTGCCAACCGCGGCGAAATTGCATTACGTATCATGCGGACGATTCGAAAAATGGGTATAAAATCAGTGGCGGTATATTCAGAGGCTGACCGTCATTCGCCCCATGTATTATTTGCCGATGAAGCAGTTTATTTGGGAGCTGCCCCATCCAGCCAATCCTACCTGAATGGAGACAAGATCATTGCTTTTTGTAAAGAACTGGGTGTGGATGGAATCCACCCCGGCTATGGTTTCCTGAGCGAGAATGCAGAGTTTGCGCAGAAAGTAACAGATGCCGGCATAGAATTTATTGGGCCAACACCGGAAGCGATGCGGATCATGGGATCAAAGCTGGCGGCGAAGGAAAGTGTAAAAAAATATAATATCCCGATGGTACCCGGCATTGACCGGGCTATTGAAGATGTGAACCTGGCAATAGAAGTGGCTGATAAAATTGGTTACCCCGTATTGATCAAAGCATCAGCAGGTGGTGGCGGTAAAGGTATGCGGATCGTGGAAAAAGCTGATGATATGCAGGAGCAAATGGAAAGGGCTATCAGTGAAGCAAAATCTTCATTTGGGGATGGTTCAGTGTTTCTTGAAAAATATGTGACTTCACCCCGGCATATAGAAGTACAGGTGGTGGCAGATAAGTATGGCAATGTAATACATGGCCTGGAAAGAGAATGCAGTATTCAACGCCGTCACCAGAAAGTAGTGGAGGAAACTCCTTCAGCCATTGTTACCCCTGCAATGCGGGAAAAAATTGGTGAAGCAGCCGTTATGGTGGCCAAGTCTTGCAACTACGTTAGTACTGGTACTGTAGAGTTCCTGGTGGATGATAAACTGAATTTTTATTTTCTGGAAATGAATACCCGTCTGCAGGTGGAACACCCGGTTTCTGAAATGATAATCGGGCTTGACCTGGTAGAGCAACAGATCCGGATAGCAAGAGATGAAAAATTAGGGATCACCCAGGATGACATCAAACCCAACGGGCATGCCATTGAATTAAGGGTCTATGCTGAGGACCCGCTGAATAACTTCTTACCTTCCATTGGTACATTAACTAAATATGAAAAACCAACCGGGGAAGGAATACGGGTAGATGATGGCTATGAAGAAGGAATGACGATCCCGATTTATTACGATCCGATGATCGCTAAACTGGCTGTTCATGGTAAAACAAGAACTGAAGCGATCCAGAAAATGTTACAGGCTATCAAAGAATATAAGATTGAAGGAGTAGCCACCACATTGCCCTTCGGGACTTTTGTATTTGAACATGAAGCATTCTTTTCCGGAAAGTTTGACACCCATTTTGTAAAAAACTATTATACTCCGGAGAAGATAAAGGAAAAGCAAAAAGCCAATGCAGAGATAGCTGCTATGGTGGCGGTAAAATATTGGCAGGAAAGAAAGAAAATGTTAAGCCCTGTTGAACATAAATCAACCAGTTGGAAACGCCGGCTGGCACATTAGCCAGCTAAGGCTACAAACCTTATTTCATTCAAAAAACTAATACATGAAACCGAAAGTTGAAATATTACGAGAGAAATTGGAAGAGGGAAAATTAGGGGGAGGGATAAAAAGAATAGAAGCGCAGCATAAAAAAGGAAAACTTACTGCACGGGAAAGGGTGGAACTGCTGATGGACCCCGGTTCTTTTGAAGAAATCGGGGCATTGGTTACTCATCGTACAAAAGATTTTGGTATGGGTGACCAGCAATTTTATGGTGATGGTGTGATAACCGGGTATGGTACGGTGCACGGAAGATTAGTATATGTATTCGCACAGGACTTTACCGTTTTTGGAGGCTCTTTATCTGAAACACATGCCGAAAAAATTTGCCGTATCATGGATATGGCGATGAAAGCGGGTGCACCTATGATTGGATTGAATGATTCAGGTGGTGCCAGGATACAGGAGGGTGTAAGATCGCTGGGTGGTTATGCAGATATTTTTTATCGGAATGTACAGGCATCAGGGGTTGTACCTCAGATTTCTGCTATTATGGGGCCCTGCGCAGGGGGTGCTGTTTATTCACCTGCAATGACTGATTTTACTATCATGGTAGAAAATACCAGTTATATGTTTGTTACCGGTCCCAATGTAGTAAAGACAGTGACCAATGAAGAAGTAAGTTCAGAAGAACTGGGAGGAGCATCTACTCACTCTACCAAATCTGGTGTTACACATCTTACGGCAGTAAATGATATGGATTGTATCAATCAGGTAAAAAAACTGTTGAGCTATATGCCACAAAACTGCGAAGATGTCGTTGTTAAGCAACCTTATACATTGGGCGACGAGACAAGGGAAATACTGGAGACGATTGTGCCAGCCAGTGCCAATCAGCCATATGATATCCGTACGGTCATAGAAGGTATTTGTGATACAGATTCTTTCTTTGAAGTGCATAAGTACTATGCTGATAATATTGTTGTTGGTTTTGCCAATATTGCAGGAAGGAGTATTGGTATTGTAGCAAATCAGCCAATGAGCCTGGCCGGGGTGCTGGATATTGACAGCTCTAAGAAAGGGGCAAGATTCACCCGTTTTTGTGATTGTTTTAATATTCCCTTATTAGTGCTGGTAGATGTACCTGGCTTTTTACCTGGTACCGACCAGGAATGGAATGGAATCATCACAAACGGAGCTAAGTTATTATATGCACTGAGTGAAGCAACAGTACCCCGTGTTACAGTGATTACAAGAAAAGCATATGGTGGCGCATATGATGTAATGAACTCTAAACATATCGGTGCGGATATGAATTATGCATGGCCCAGTGCAGAGATTGCAGTAATGGGTGCAAAAGGTGCCAGTGAGATCATTTTCAAAAGTGAAATTGCGGCCGCGGAAGATCCTGCAAAAAAATTGCTGGAGAAAGAAGCTGAATATGCGGAGCTATTTGCCAATCCATATACTGCAGCTGAAAGAGGATTTATTGATGAAGTGATTGAGCCAAGGGAGACAAGAAAAAAACTCATCAAAGCATTTGCGATGCTGGAGAATAAAGTAGCTAAAAGGCCGAGAAAAAAGCATGGAAATATTCCGTTATAAAAACCTTTATGCAGGTTGCTGCCTGAATATAGTACTGAGCAAGTTGTATAATTCAGGATTTTTTGTTTGCAATAAATCCGGTCTTTCAAAGAAATATTCTGCTACCACTGCAAAGAATTCAGCTTCATTTGTGGCGCCATAGGGATTGATATCAGAGCGATCAGCCAGCATTTTCTTCATCTCCCGCTGCATCAGTTGCAACCAGGGAAGAACATACTGCTGCTGCAATATTAGTTCGGGAATACCATCAACAGCCCCGTCTGTTTTATCTACCAGGTGAACAAATTCATGAATGGCTGTATTTGATTTACCGGACTTATTAATGAATGCCTGTCGCAGTTCATGTTGTGATAGTATCATAACACCATTCAAAGCACCATCACCCACCATTCCCAGTACAGAGCGATCTCCTCCCTGTTGCTCAAAATCATGATTAAATGAATCAGGATACAATAATACTTCCCTCAGGTTTACATATTCCCATTCCGGGAAGCCAAAGATGGGAATAACAGCACTGGCTGCAATCAGCACTTTATCTATGTCCTCAACAGGTGTATTAACACCGGTGATTTTAACTTGTGCTAAGAACAATTGCAGCTTTTTTTCAAATGCTGATTGCCTTGCTGCATCTAACTGATTGTAAAATGCTGATTGTTCTTTCAGGATGATACGATAATTGCCCGGCAACGGAGGTACAAAAAGAGATTTCTTCTTTGACCGTATCAGCACAGCTATTAATAATACCAGCAGGGCAAGGGCAAAAAGGGTGAACAAGATGATATCCATAACGGGTATGAAAATACAAAGCCCTCATCTATATAAATATGATATTTACATTGCAGGTTAGATCAGTTCTTTATTGGCAGCCGCTAAAAAGCAAAGACCAATAAGTAAGGAAGGTACTACATACACCAAGCCAACAGAAGTATCTTTGATACTTAAAAAATATACCCCCATTACTAGTGCGCCGGCCAGTAATAACCGGCCACCCCAGAGCGGACGAAACCATGCTATTACAAAACCAACAATAGTAAGCAGGGTAAATGGAAGGAATCGTAATAAATCCTTACCCATCCCACTCATAATATCAGGAAGACCTTCGCCAATAAAAAAGGCAAGAAAAAAGGCCGTAACAAGCAAACCGCTGATACGGCCTGTCCACAATAGAATCTTATGCTGTTGCATAGAATTACTTTAAACAGGTTTATTAATTACACTGTCTCACATCGCTTTCATTACCGGTTGTTCTTTCAGGTTCACCAGTATGTTTTGTTTCACCATATCTTTTGCGATCATCTGTCCATACTCATGTCCAAGGGTTTCAGATGATGCAGGATCAAATGATTCACTCTGGGCTGAATATACCAGTTCATTACTGGTCAGGTCATACAGGTTGGTTTCCCAGAAATACTTGGTGTCTTCAGTATAGTATCCGTCTGTATAGATTCTCCCGTAAATAGTTCTTGAATAACCCCAGAACCGGTTATAATAAACAGTGTAGGGAGTGTATTGCACTCGTCCGGGAACATAATACCTTTCCTTCGTTTTATCCAGCAGAACTACGGTCAGCACAGCGTCAATGCCTGAATTGCGCAGCTTGCTGATGGCCTGTTCTTCATTCATGTTCTCAAAGGTTTTGGGATTGTATTCATCGCAGGAACATATAGCATCATAACCCAGGTCTTTTAAATCACCTACCAGGTGTTGCTCCATTTTTTCACGAAGGGTTCTGTCTTTTTCCCGGATAAGACCTAATACAATTATCTTTTTGAATTTTTTTGGCTGTACATTTTCTGCTTTCCATGAACTGGTAATATGGGAAGAGGGACCACAACCAGACAACAGGAATAAAAACACTACAGCCATTGATAATAGCTGTTTCATAATATTTTGTTTTACTTCTTGTAAGTTACCTCCTGCTCAAGCCTGTATATTATGATAGCTGTCATTTCCCCGATTGATTGTCGATAGCTATTACTTTCAATGATATAAAAAAAACCCGGCAGTTATGCCGGGTTTGCTCCCCCTGTTGGACTTGAACCAACGACCCTCTGATTAACAGTCAGAACAACCGCCCTTTCTTGTTTTCCTTTGATTTCTCTTGATTTCATAAACTATTGAATATCAGTAAATAATTTTCTTTTATTTTCTCTTATTACTACAATATTTAGCAATTATTAGTATCTTTGAGGTCACATTTGAGGTCACATTCCACTCAAAGGTATAAATATGGAACAGGAAAAAGTAACCGTCAGCTTCTTTCTCGATGCATCCCGCCCTAATGCTGAAGGCAGGTGTTTAATCAAACTCAACATTTATCAGCGACCATTAAAAAAGCGGTACAGAACAAAGTATCATGCTACTGAAAGAGAGTGGGAAAAGATCAACAGTTCTAATCTCAGGGATGACGAACTCAAGAAAATCAAGAAGGGTTTGAATAAGATCACTGATAAAGCTGAGGATATTATCAAGAAGCTGGCACCTTTTTCCTTTGTTGCTTTTGAAGAAGCCTATTTTGACAAAGAAGCGGCAAAGCATAGTAATATACTCAAATACTGGTTTGATAAATACATTCAGCACCTGAAACATTCCGGGCAAATCGGTACGGCCATTTCTTATAATACCACGCTTAATTCAATCAATGGTTTCCGCAAAAACCTAAGCCTGCATGATATTACTCCAGCGCTGTTGCAGGATTACGAAACCCATTTATTAAAAGATGGTAAGTCTGTCAGTACAGTTGGTATTTACATGCGACAGCTCCGGGCCATCATTAACCAGGCAATTGATGCCAATGTAATTTCATCTGATAAATATCCATTCAAAAAATACCAGATCCCGGCAGGACGTAATATCAAAAAAGCATTGAGCGAAGCTGACCTGAACAAGCTGCTTTCTTACAAACCTGATACAGCAGACAAACAAAAAGCCATTGATTTCTGGCTATTCTCTTACCTCTGTAATGGGATGAACTTTGCAGATATTATAGAATTGAAACCCGAAAATATTAGCGGCAACTATCTGCATTTCATCCGGGCAAAAACCAAACGCACCAAAAAGAAAGACCTTCGCCCCATCCGGGTTGGCCTTAATGCCAGGGCATTGGAAATTATCAAGCGTCAAAAAAATACTGACAAGGCTAATCCTTTTTTGTTCCCCATATTGGAAGATGGATTAACACCACTTACCACAAAACACCGCTGCCAGCGATTTATTAAGTGGGTGAATAACAAAATGGAAGTTATTAGAAAGGAACTTAAAATAGAGCAGAAGATCGGCACCTACACAGCCCGGCATTCATTCTCAACCGTACTTAAACGTAAAGGTATTCCCACGGAGTTTATCAAAGAATCGCTGGGGCATAGCTCATTGGTTACAACTGAGAATTATTTAGATAGCTTTACAGATGATGTAAAGCTGCAATATGCAAACCTGTTAACAGACCTTAAATAACTGCTCTATGGAGATGAAGATTTTCAATCATGTGCTGTTCGACAGCCTGATGCCCTGGTTGATCAAAACGGCTGATATACGGCCAATGAACGAATGCCTGAAAGCGGCAGCAAAAATATTACCGGAAACACAACAGGACCTTACAGAACAAGAAAGCAAACTGCTTACAAATAGAACTACACTGCTTGAATGGCTAAAAAAACAAAAATCAACAACCGCAAAACTCAATCCCCTTAACTACTCAACTGCTTTACCCGATTATACCGATACTGCTACTAAATTTTATTCAACGCTGATTGATGCTGAATGTCTGCGTATCTATAATGCCATGCTTTCGGTTTCTGAAAAGTATAAGTCCGATAATGACCTCTTGAGCTATCATGCCACTAATGCACTTCGCAACCTCAAACACTATGTGTTAACGGCCAGCAAAGAAATTAAAGCCCGAAAGCTTTCCTACAATGATGGCAAAATAGATGATCTGTCAACCTTTGTTTTGTTCTATTTGAAATACAAATTGATAGCCCTGTACTTCAGCATTCAATTGGTAAATGAAAAGTCCATTGATTCAATTGTTGAATTGGAGGACTTCTACCTGATGGAGCTGAATGAAACTAAAGCTGATGTTCACCCTATTTACCGGGAAGTACATGAAACTATAAATCTGAAAGAGGAGAAGCATAAGCGGCTAAACTTCGGTTTCACTGGCAAGCCCGATAAATTAAAATCTGTCATAAATGCCCTGTGTGCAAGAGTGGAATTATTGAAGGAAGAATTGTCACCGGCAGACATGCTTATTCAATTGTTACAATCAAAGGATATTAAACCGGGTAAAGTGAAAATATACCTGGACTGTGATAACAAGAATTTCAGGTACATTATTGAAAAGCTGGGGCATTACTTTTTTGATGACCTCTCCTTTATTAAGATTGAGCATACCCGGGCATTTTATTCAAAGAAAGGGAACCTGTTAACGGCCAATAGTCTCTCCAAAGCAGCCTCATCCAACCCCAAAGCAAAAGCAGATATTGATAAAATCTTCCAACAACTGCAATAAAAAACATTCACTTTATTCAGGCTGAACCTTCAGGTATGAATACCTGAACCTTTTCCGCTCCCCGGTTTGCCAACTTGCTTTCAAATTAAAATTTTAAGCAAATGGCAAACGAAAATTTAATCCTCGACAAGCTCACCGAAATAGCAAACAAGCTGGATGAGCAAAACCTTTTACAAAAAACAACCCTCAACTTCAACGAGGCTTGTAAGTACCTTGATGTAAGCCCTTCTCACCTGTACAAGCTTACCAGTACAAAACAGGTTCCCCATTTCTGCCCACAGGGCAAAAAACTCTACTTCCGCCGGGACGAACTCGATACCTGGCTGCAGCGAAACCGGCAATCTGCGGATGATACCCCCACAGATGCTGCTGACCTCGTTATCCGCAGCCGCAGAAGTTAATCCTATTACAAACTATTAAAGAATTGAAGAATGGCAGTCGTAACACTATTTAAGAATTTCAGCACCCCGGTGGAAGATATTTCCCTGATCATCCTGTCAAACAGGCTGGCATCAGACCAATACAAAACTCAGGTGGAAGAAATCCGGGATCTGATTTCACAAGGCAAATCAGAAGAAGCTCAGGCAAGGAAACAGCAGCTTCCGGCATTTACACCGTCAGCAACCTTTAAAGAAAAGAGAGTGCTGGCCAATATGGAGCAATACAGTGGTTTTGTTCACTTAGACTTTGATAAACTAACTCAACAGCAACTTGCCGAAGCCGCACAGGTTATTGCACAAATCCCTTACACATTTCTATGCTTCACCAGCCCAAGCGGTAACGGATTGAAAGTGTTTATTGAAGTAAACACTGGACCCGAACACCATGAAACAGCCTACCGGCAGATAAAAGAGTATTACGAAGAGGCAACAGGCTTAAAAGCTGATGAAAAATGTAAAGACATCACACGGCTTTGCTTTCTCAGCTATGATCCGCAGTTGTATAAAAATATTGGCAACAAAAAATTCCAGGTAGCTGGGGTTGATATGCCAATTACAAAAACAACTCAATTGCTTGCACAATCGCAGCCGGTTGAACCTTTCGCCGATGATAACTACCTCTTTTCTTTTCAACAACAAATCACTTTCACCAATCAAAAAGCCGAATACACAAATGGAAACCGTAATAATTATATCTATTTGCTTGCATCAAATTGCAACCGTGCCGGCATTCCCGAGCTGGATACACTGGTATTATGCCAGCAGCATTTCGATCTTCCGGAAAAAGAAATAAGAGCAGCCATCCATAGCGCCTATACCCACCATGCAGCCGAGTTTGCACAAAAACCCATAACGGCAAAACAAAAAGAAGCGACTATGAACAGTGAGGAAGCTATTCAGGAAATGCCTACCCTGCCGGATGAAATCTTTCCTTTACTTCCTGATTTCCTGCAACGGATAGTAAAAGTATCTGCTTCAAAAGAAGAGAGAGATATTTTGTTGCTGGGCTCCATTGTTGTTTTAAGCTCATGCTTACCGAAGCTTATTGGATATTACGACGACAAGAAAGTAAATGCCAACCTCTTTCTCTTTATCACCGCACAGGCATCCGCCGGTAAAGGCAGACTGATACATTGCCGCCAGTTGGTTGCACCTGTACACAAGGCCATGAGGGAGCAGGCAGCACTTTTAAAAAGGGAGTACGATGCTCAAATGGCTGATTACAATGCCAGCAAGGGTAAGGATGCCAATATGGAAAAGCCTGTAAAACCGCCGGAGAAAATGCTTTTCATTCCGGCCAATAACAGCAGCACCGGATTCTTTCAGCTACTGAACGATAGCGGCGGCAGGGGATTGATTTTTGAAACAGAGGGTGACACGATGGCCCAGTCCTTCAAAAGTGATTATGGCAATTACAGTCATGGCTTCCGCAACGCCTTTCAGCATGAGCCTATCAGTTACTACCGCAGAACCGACCGGGAATTGGTAGAAATTGAACGGCCTTGTTTGTCTGCCTTGCTTTCAGGTACACCCAAGCAAATTGGCACCTTAATTCCCAATGCAGAAAATGGCTTGTTCAGCCGCTTCATGTTTTATGTAATGAACATTCAGCCGGTTTGGAAAGATGTTTTTGCCAGCAATACCGACCAGGGGCTTGATAAATACTTTGCTGACCTGGCTTCTGAGTTTTACACCTTATACGAGGCACTCAACAACAATGGCGAAATCATTTTTACGCTTACTGGCTCACAGAAACAGGAGTTCAATAAGTTCTTTGCCGAAATGCAGACACTGTATATCGGTCTCAAAGGGCTGGATTATATCGGAACCGTTCGCCGCTCCGGGCTCATAGCTTTTCGGATGATGATGGTTTGCTCAGTGCTGCGAATACTGGAAACGGGTGATGTTTCTGGCCAGATCATTTGTGAGGATGCGGATTTCAATAATACCATCCAGATTATTAAGCTGCTGGTAAAACATGCAGCCAAAGTTTATTCCGATCTCCCGGAGGAGCCAGTAAAACCCAAACCCAAAAACCGGAAAGAACGATTCCTTGAAGCTTTGCCACACCGTTTCAACCGTCAGGGCTATTTATCAGTAGCAGTACAATTGAACATACCCGATAAAACCGCCCAGGGCTATATTACCGACTTTGTAAAAGCAGGCATATTAGATAAGGAGGGTCAGGACCTCTACATAAACCCAAATGCCAAGCCCTCCAATCCTCAAAACACTAATTCTCAGGATGCTCAGGAAGTTCAGGAAAGCTAAAAAGACACACTTTTTATGGCTGGATAACTTCCTGATTTCCTTAGTTTCCTGAAATACCGCAATTCCCGGTTTAGGGTATATATTCTTCTTTTTTATAGTCTATATTTGTCAATAGTTGACAACTGGGCAAGGTATTGTAATTTCAGTACCCTGCTTTTCAATTAGTAGCAATTTATTTTCAGGCGAACGTAGGAGGCAAGTGCATCAGCAGCGGAATAGGTAATTCCCAAAAAAATAAAAACAACATGGCAAATCAGTTTGGTGTGCGAATCAGGCAACTGAGGGAGCAGCAAAATTTATTGTTAAGGCAGGTAGCGCCTTTATTGAAAATGGATACACCGATGCTAAGTAAGATTGAACGGGGAGAACGTCCGGTGAAGAGAGAACAGATAACGGTATTGTCAGAAGTACTGAAAGCAGACAAAAACGAATTGCTGACACTTTGGTTGGCAGATCAGATTTATGATGTGGTGAAGGATGAGAAACTGGCAAATGAAGCCATGCAGGTAGCGGAGAAAACAATTAACCTAAAAAAACGAAATAAAAAATAACCAGCAGGATGATAACTAAACAAGCTTTAGGCAGCACTCTTTTCGGAATGGCCGATATATTGAGAGATAAAGTGGAGGATTATAAAGCCTACATTCTTTCTCTCTTATTCTTCAAACGTCTTTCTGATAATTACGAGTGGGAAAACAAAAATGCCATTGCAGAATTTGAAAAGGAACATGACCGGCTCCCAACCGTAAAGGAAGAAGCTGTCATCTATAAAAAGAAACATGACTTTAAAATTCCTGAAGGCTGTTTCTGGAAAGATGTAAGGGAAGCTACCATTGACAAAAAGAATGAAGCCCTGCACAAAGCTGTTAACGGTATTGCGGATGCCAACATAGATAAGGACGGCAAGTTTTTCCTGAAAGGTGTTATCAATACCGTTCGCTGGAATGAACCTGCACCGGATGGTTCAGGTGGAAAGAAGCTAAGTCCCGATGTACTTTCTTTATTGGTAAGTTATCTCGATGCAGTAGACCTCAGTAATAAAAACGCCAGTGTGGATGTGTTAGGCGATGCTTACGAATATTTGATTAAGCGTTTTGCTGATGAAAACAAAGGCGGCACTACTGCAGGCCAGTTTTATACTCCAACCGAAGTAAGGGATATTATTGTCCGATACCTCAAACCGCAGACAGGAAACATGGTATATGACCCTACTTGCGGTTCCGGTGGTTTTCTCATAGATGCTGCCAAGTACTGTAAACTCAATTACGGTAATCAAAAAGCTATCCGCTTATTCGGGCAGGAAGATGTCTGGAATACCTGGGCGATTGCCAACATCAACATGATCCTGCATGGCATGGATGCAAAGATTGAAAAAGGTGATACTATCCTCGACCCGAAATTCAAAGAAGAGGATAATGAACTGGAGATAAAAAAGTTTGACCTGGTGATGGCCAATTTCCCGTTCTCACAGGAAAACTGGTGGAAGAATGGTGAACCAAAGAAAGATGCAAAAGGAAAAACAGTAAATAAAAAAGATGGCTCACCACAATTGGAATATCCTGGCAAAGAAGATTTCAGTGATCCTTATGAACGATTTGTATATGGCAATCCGCCTTTCTCCAATGGCGACTTTGCTTTTCTCCAGCACATCGTGGCTTCGTTAAAAGATGATGGCAAAGCAGGTGTGGTTTGTCCGCAGGGGATTTTGTTCAGAGGCCAACCTGAAAAAACCGAAGAAGAAGATGGACAGAACCGCAAAGCTGATGATGAGTATTTAATACGCCGGGGCTTTTTGCAAGGGCCTATTGACAGTAACGGAGAGTTCACCGCCATGCACAATATTATTGATGCAGTAGTGGTATTGCCCGGCAACCTGTTTTATGGTACTACCATTCCCGGCTCCATTCTCTTTATCAATAAAAACAAACCGGAACACCGTAAGGATAAGGTTCTGATGGTGTACGCTGCCAAAGAAGGCTGGTACAGGGAAGAACCCAACATGAATGTGCTGATGCCCCATGATATGCTTCGCATTTCTACCATACTCGAAAGTTGGGGTGACCTGGATATTGCCAAAGAACATATCGCAACACAAAAAACAAGGCTATGGGCTTTGATACAGGAAGACCTGGGCTATAAACTTTCTGAAATTGAAGAATACTACCAGCAGGATGTGGAAACACTTACTGCAAGAGTGGAAAAGCTGAAAAAATCAATTACAGAAAAAGAAGCCGAAGGAAAGAAGCCATCAAAATCTGAAACAAAAAGCCTTGATACGGCCAGCGCTGCATTGGAAAAACTATTAAGCCAGAAAGCCGATAAAATACTGGCAGCACATGAGCAGGCTGCCAAAGAACGCAAAGCCATTGATGAAGTGGAACAGGAACTGCTCAACATGCTGCAAGACCCTGAACTACGCAAAAAATATTTTTCAGTAGTGGATATGGAAGAACTGGAAGAAAACGAGTTCAACCTGAACATTCCCCGCTATGTGGACACATTTGAGCCGGAGGAAGAAATTGATTTGAATGAAGCATTAAAAGAGTTTGCAGCATTCGTAGAAGCCGAAAACAATTCAGACAATTCAATCATTAACCTAACTAATCTGTTTGCAGGTGCTAACTAAAGAAATCATACATAAAGGATTTTATAAACACGAAAAGTTTGGCATTGTTCCAACAGGTTGGGATGTGGTAAGGCTTGGTGATTATTTTGACTTTTTCCCAACAGCTTCGTATTCCCGTTCACTGTTAACAGAAACCGGAGAGTGTTTATATATCCATTACGGGGATTTACATACAAAATTTGAACGCTTCATTGATGCAGTCAAAGATGAATTGCCTTTCATCACTAAAGAAATGGCAAAGAAATATACGTCGGTGGCAGAAGGTGATCTGATCATTTCAGATGCATCAGAAGATTATGAAGGTGTGGGTAAAGCTGTAGAAGTAATTAATGTCGGAGAGAAAACCATCATATCAGGCTTGCACACCTTGCACTTACGGGCTAAGAACAATGAGTTTCTAAATGGCTTTAAAGGATACATATTGAATGAATCGAGGGTAAGAAATGGAATCCTGCGTATCGCAACAGGTATAAAAGTGTACAGTATTTCTAAAACCGAATTAAGGAAAATTTATTTGCCAAAACCACCGGTTGAAGAACAGCAAGCTATCGCCACCATACTTTCCAAGGTTGATGAAGCCATAAAAACAACTGAAAACAGCATTAAGGCTGCCGAAAAACTCAAAAGAAGCCTGATGCAAAACCTACTTACGGGCAAGCTAAAACCAGATGGAACCTGGCGAAAAGAAGATGAGTTTTATAAGGATGAAAAGTTTGGTAATGTTCCTATTGGTTGGGAATACTTAAAGCTTAGAGATGTCTGCAATGGCCCTGGTGAGTATGGTGCAAACGCTTCTGCAATCGATTATCAAACCGATAATCCAAGATATATACGGATTACAGATATTGATGACTTAGGTAATTTAATTGAAGATGGAAAGGCGGGTATAGACTCTGAAAAGGCAAAGAATTACATTTTAAAAGATAACGATTTTCTATTTGCACGAACTGGTGATACCGTTGGTAAATCATTACTATATAAAGAAAGCATGGGTTTAGCTGCATATGCAGGTTACTTAATTAAGTTTTCTTTCAATACTGATTTGATTTATCCCGAGTACTTTAATCTTTTAGCTAAATCTGATTTTTTTGAAGCCTTTAAAACTGCAATGAAACGTGTAGGGGCAAAGCCTAATATTAATTCAAGAGAATACGGCACATTCAAATTTATACTTCCTGTGTCTTTGGATGAGCAAATTGCCATTTATGATAAGGTCAAGCCGATTGATTTATTAGCAATTGATAAAACAACAAAAATAAAAAAGCTGCAAAGGCTTAAAAAATCACTCATGCAAAACCTGCTCACCGGCAAGGTAAGAGTGGATATCAACAAAATCGAAAACATATTAGCAGATGCAACCGTCTGATTTTTTAACCATATTAGGTTTGGGCCTGGCTATCTGGTCGTTTATTCCTCAAAAGGAAAGGAACTTTATCATGCTGTTCTTTTCAAAGACCGAGATCATCATTTTTTTTGCCAGCCTTTTATACATTCTTTTCCTGATGTCGTTCGACTGGCTGAAAGAAAACTGGTTTGGATGGCTATCAGTTTTCACTGTCAACAACGGGATACCGGCGGCAATATGGGCCTTCATTATTGCACTTATTATTATTACACTGCCCATTCTAAAAGTTTCTTTCGGTTATTTTTCAAAGAGCAGGCTCGATGAGTTGCTGAAACTATATAAGGTGCTGATAAATGCAAACGATATTGACTTGTTAGCAGGTTATATAGAAAAATACCACATCAATGATATTTATACCTATTTAAAAGGTAAATCCAACCTGCCTGAATACGATTTCAGGGAGAGATATGAAACACAGGAAACACCTTATAGGAAAGCATTTAAGAAGTTAACCAAGCCCCAACGGATTGAATTTGCTTACTGGATTTATGAAACCGTTTTAACCAACGACGAGTTTATAAAGAATGCAGCAAATAAATACCCTGAGTTATTTGCAAAAGCCTTTTCAGGAATGGAATCAAAAAAAGCTTCTGATAAAGACGTTGTACAATTATATATTGAAACCATTTTTGAAAACAAGAACCAGAAGCTCATAAAGGAATTGAAAATTGCTGACCAAAGCAGTGATTCCCTCGCAAGCAGAAGCCAGTATAACGATATGCCAATCCTTTCAGGTTTATTTGTAAATACAGTTGCTGCAGCTGATAATTACGTTTGGTACCCGGTTGGTGAAGGGGCAGTCAAATCTTTAAAATATGATGAAGAACAAAAGGATTTTTTAAGGAAAGAACATGATGAAAAATTAGAACCAGAATTATGGAACCACAAAGTATGGATTGCTACTGTGTACTTTAATTATATGGTGAGGGAAACCATATACAATGATCCGGGATGGCACATGTGGCTCTTTTATTTCCGGCATACTGTTGATTATCTGATTGACATTATTCCCGAAGAGAATAATTACAACCCGGATGCTGAATATCCATCCTTTGCCCATTTTGTTATTTACCGCCAGTTCGATGCAATGATTGACTGGATTGAATTGGCTAAAGATCAAGAAAATGATCACCGGGTAATTGATACCATCCGTTGCCTGGGCTGGTGTATCAATTCGGTATGTCAGGCAGATGAAAGAAAACTGTCAAGAGCATTTAAGAAAAGCCAGTTAGAAAGGCTTGTGAGCCTGTATTGTGAATATGCCTACCACCCCGATAATGTTGCCTGCACAACAGCAAGGGAGTGGCTTACAAAATTATTCCTCAGCCCAAAGGGAGTTGATTTTGGTCCACCTGAATTTACAAATGAATACAGGGATATTATGGCTGAGGTATGGGATGATTTTGACAGGATACCATTTACAGCACATGGTAATGGTGATATTCTGGAGGAGTTTGAAACAAATATTTTATTGCCATTGGGAATTGCTTAATAAGAAGATTATGATTTTACCAGACTTATTAAAAGAGAATTTGAACATTGTTTTCTGTGGTACTGCCGCAGGAAATAAATCTGCTGAACGCAAAGCTTATTATGCCGGAGCAGGAAACTTGTTTTATCCAACTTTGGTGAGTTGTGGATTTACGCCACGTATGCTGAAACCTCATGAATTTCCCGAGTTGTTGAATTACGGTATTGGCCTCACCGATCTGGTAAAACATCATTTTGGGATGGATAAAGATTTAAGGGAAGAACATTATGACACTAAAAGTTTTGAGGAGAAAATACTGAAGTATCAACCTCAGTTGGTTTGTTTTAATGGAAAGGAGGCTGCTAAAGTGTATTTCAATCTTAAATACACAAAACAGGTCAGCTATGGCCTACAGGAAAAAACAATCAGCAACACAAAACTATATGTAGCACCATCAACCTCATCACAGGCAATTGCCTATTGGGATGAAGATATTTGGCAAAATTTAAAAAACCTGATAAACTGATATGATACCAGATTGGGCAAATAGAGCAGTGTACACACACTTTGATGCTTTTTTACAAAAAAGTATCCTCAACGATGATAGTTATATTACCGATAATCCAGGCATATTTACGCTGGACAATCTCAATGCCTGTATCACGGCTTTTGTTGATAACCCGGATACTGGTGACCGCAATTTTGATGCAAAATCAAAAGATCAGTTTGCCGCCTATTCAAGAGAAGCCCGGGTAGTGTTTGCACATTTTATATGGCTATGGGGTATTGCAGCGTCTGATATGACTGGTGCAGGTAAGAAAAGAGCAGTCATTGGATTTTTAGGTGATGAGTTTAACAACCAGCTTACGAATGTATTTATAGATGGCGGTATTGGTTCAGCCGGTCAACGCCATAAACTGAATAAGCCATTTGAAATATCATATCTCCTGTTGTTGTTCAGGGAAATAAAGAGCAATCTGCAAGCCAGGCAGATCAATGATGTAGCCGGATTGAAAAAATACACTGAATTACTTTGCAGGGAGCTTTACTATAATAATACAAACACTGCTGAAACAGCCGATGAAAAATTAAAAAAAGCTGGAAAAGAGTTTCTGGCTTTACATCATATTTTATTGCATTTATGCGACCCTGAGAAATATGAGGCGATTGCAGCCCAAAAGCATAAGGATGCCATCATCAATACTTTCTTTAGCCTGTTAGATAAGAAAAACACGGATGGTTTATGGGACGATATTGATGCAAGTATTTTAGAAATTCGTAATAAGCTTATTGAAATACTAGGCTATGATGTGAATTTCTATGATGAAGAAATTCAAAATGCCTGGAACTTCGGTGAAAGTAAGGACGATGTTTCAGAAGTCACATTGTTTGAATATAAAAAAGCAATGGTGTTTTACGGTCCTCCGGGCACTTCAAAAACACATTCAGCTACCCGGTTGGCAGAACTGCTAATAACCAAACAATATTTCCGTAACAAGCAAAATATTAAAGACTACTTTGAAAACTCTGATACAATATTTGAGGAGCATATCCATCATCTGCAACTACACAGCAATTACAATTACGAAGACTTTATTGCAGGTATGCATATTGAGGAAAGGAACAGCGCTGTAAAACCCGGTTATCTTTTAAATCTGATTGAAAAGATAAAAGACGATCCCCTGCCTCATATCCTTATTCTTGATGAAATAAACCGAACAGATATTTCAAGGCTGTTCGGTGAGCTGTTCTCTGCTTTAGAATATCGTAATAAAAAAATCAGGCTTTCTGTTGGAGAACTGGAAATTGCTCTCCCTGCCAATCTGTATTTCATTGGTACAATGAATGAAATTGATTTTTCACTCGAACGTATTGACTTTGCTCTTCGCAGAAGATTTTTATGGCAATTCAAAGGTTTTGACAGAACTATCCTTTGGAACATGATTCATCTGAAGAAAAAGGCACTTGAAATTAATATAAGCGATGCCGACATTGAAACATTTATCAATCGCTGCGAAAAACTGAATGGTGAAGTATCTGAAATGCCGGAATTAGGTGAAAATTATCAGGTAGGTCATACATTTTTTGCAGAAGTAGTTGATATTTTCAGTTCTCTGAAAGGAGTTCATTCGGGCAGGCTTTATTTTTTGAAACAACCGGTAAATATCCTGTGGGAGATAAGTATAAAACCCATACTGCAAGCTTTCCTCGGTAATATGGATGCAGATTCAAAAAAAGATAAGATCAACGAATTGCAGAAACTAATTGTTAATGGCTGAGCTAACTAAACATATTGTGGCTTTTGATTGCTTGCCATTTAATAACGAATTGGCAACAGCGAACGTCTTGCAGGAATTTATGCAATCGCAAAACAAAAATATATTTTGGTTTTCTGCCGGGTACAAAGCTGATGAAGAAAGCAAGTTGGCTGAATATGATTATCGCAATAATCAATGGTGTGCAGGTAGGTTTGTTGGCGAAGCTGTTTTTAGTCACAATCAAACAGATTATAAAATAACTATTAAGCCACGGTTTGGCGAAAAGATGCTTTTCAGAATGCTGGAAGAGATTTTTAATATCCGGATTACCACATCTGCAAGCCAATCCAGTAAAAACATAGATTGGCAACATTATATAAAACGGATTATTGCTTTTATATGGCTGCAAAAATTGGCCAATGCTAATTTACATGGCGTTCCTAAAACCCAATTGCAAAAAGACTACAGGGGTCAGGCTATCAGGGGCCGTTTAAGTGTGAGGAAATCAATGAAGCCGCTACACCATAGTAGTGAAGTGGTATCAACCTTTAGAGAGAAGCATGTGGATTCATATATAGCCCAAATCATTTTCCAGGCATATCAAATACTAAAAGCAGATTTTGAAATTGGTAAAATCAATATTCCGGATTCTGCAAGGGAAGCGATAAATCAGGTGCATACTGTAGTACAGTCTAAAAAGTACCTCAGTGAAAGCGATTATAGAAATATCAGATATAAGGACATTTATTTAAGCTGGAAACCCGTGGTTGATCTGTCCTGGGATATTATCAAACGAAAGCAATTCAGCTTAAAACAGGATAAAGCCAAACAGGGATTTGGGTTCTTTATAGATATGGCTGAAGTATGGGAGCAATACCTGCGGGCTACTTTGAAAAAATACCTTATGCCATACGGTTGGAGAAGTAAAAATGAAAAGCAGATTGCCTACAAGGGATATTTCTTCCAGAGGGAATTGATACCTGATTTGGTTTTTCAAAAAGATAATGATGTTGCAGTTTGGGATGCCAAGTACAAACGGATGAAGGGCAGATATTTTGATGTAGATCGTTCTGATTTTTTCCAGATCCATACTTATGTCCAGTACCATTTAGGGCATAAAATGGTGAAAGCAGGAGGTTTGCTTTATCCCATTTCTTGTTCCCCAAATTTTGACGAATACAAAAGTCCTCGCCTGATAAACGAGGAAGGAGCAAAACTAAACTTTTCGATAGATGGCATTGAACTAATAGAAGGCGAAGAGAATGAAAAACACAGTCAGGCTGAGACAGCATTTCTAAGTCGTATTTTAAAAAGCATTTCATAACATGGGCAGGCTATCAGAATTAAAAGGGGTTGAAAAACCTGTTACCGAGTGGCTCAGTAAAATGGGCTGGACTTTCAAAAGCAACGAAGAGTTGAAAGTGTATAACCGCCCGTTTTCCAATCCGGTATTGGAGTCAATTCTCATTGATAAAACCGCAGAGATTAACAACGTCAGTAAGGCTGTCGCAAAATTAGCTGTCGAGCAATTGCTTCAAAACCTGAATAATCCGATACCCATCTTAGGCAACGAATCATTTTTAGACAAGCTTGCTTCTCATGTTACCATTTCAGTAGAGGGCGATGATATAGATATTCATTTTATTGATTTTGAAAACCTCTGGAAGAATGATTTCATTGTAACCAATCAATATTGGGTGCAGGGATACAAAATGGTGAAGACTGATATTATATTGTTGGTAAACGGTATTCCATTGGTTCCTATTGAAGCAAAGCAACGAGCAAGAAAAGGTACAAACTGGTTAGAAGGGGTAGCTCAGTTTTCTACCTACGACCAACGGGCAGATAAATTATATATGTGCCATGCTTTTGGCGTGGCCTGCAATGGCCGTATTGCCAAGTATGGCATTCCGGGAGCATCTTCTTCTTACTTCAATGAATGGAAAAGCACACTGCTGGATGTAAGTCACAGCAATCCAATCATGGAGCCAACGAATGACTTATGTCCATGTTACCAGGATGAAAAAGATGGCCTTTGGAATTTTGATGTAGCCCGTTTGCCAAATGGTGAAGTACTGGAAAGAATGAAATTGGGCATCATTGGTTTATTGCAACCGGCAAGGGTATTGGATATTCTGAAACACTTTATGGTGTTTGAAAGAACGGAAGGAAAGATCATTAAAAAAGTAGCCCGTTATCAACAGTTGCGAGCTGCTAATAAAATTGCTGACAGGGTAATCAATTCGGATTTAAAGCAAGGAGTTATCTGGCATACGCAAGGTTCAGGCAAGAGTTTGACGATGCTTTATACTGCTTTTAAACTTCGGCAAAGCAAAGATTTAAGAGACCCTACAGTTTATATAGTAGTAGACAGAAAAGACCTCCGGGAACAATTGGGAGGAACTTTTGATGATTGTGAGTTTCCCAATGCAAGAGCAGTAAATAACATTGGTGATCTTAAATACATCATTGATAAAGCACCGGCAGGTGTGTTTATTACCACCATTCAAAAGTTCAGGGAATTAGGCAACCGGCAGGATCTGAGAGATAATGTGATTATTTTGATTGATGAAGCCCACCGTACTCAGTATGGAGATTTTCAAATGGAATTGCAGGCAGTTTTGCCAAATGCAAAACGCTTCGCTTTTACGGGTACGCCTATTCCTAAAACACATCAGGAGTTTGGTATTGTAAGGCAAAAAGGCGAGCATGAATATTATCTTGACAGGTACAGTATTCAGGATGCTATTGATGATGGAGCAACCAA
>JAKQEA010000160.1 GCA_029558715.1 Bacteroidota bacterium
TGAATGGTGAATAGGAAGAAAATCGCTACTTTCAGGGTTAACTACAAACGAAACTAATTACTATGGCTGAACAAAATTTTAAAAACCACAGCCGGCTGGTACCAGGCTTCCACGGTGTTACCTTTTTGTTGATTGTGGCTGGTCTGATCGGTAGTGTTGTCAATCTTTTTCATGCAGATGCTGCTACGCATTATTCTGCCGCATTGCTTGTCGTTGTATTTTTGGCAGTGCTTGGTGTGGCCTGGTATGCGAGGGTCTTTGCTTTAAAGGCACAGGACAGGGCTATCCGGGCAGAAGAGAATTTCCGGCACTTTATTTTAACCGGTAAGCCATTGGATAAGCAATTACGTTTAAGTCAGATCATTGCACTTCGTTTTGCCAGTGATGAGGAGTTTCCTGTTTTGGCAAAAAAAGCCGTGGAAGAGAAACTTTCCCAGAAACAAATTAAGCAGGCTGTTCAGCACTGGAGGGCAGATTATCACCGGGTGTAATCAGAACCGGAAGCGGTTAAAAAAGCTCATGTCCATATTCAGCAGCCAGGGTGAAGCAATGGCAGCAGCCCAGATAAGGAAAATGAAAATTTTTCCGGCGATGGAAATGTCCTGTATCAGGTGGCGATGCAACAGGCTTTGCACCATGGTCATTATTTTTTCTTCCTTATGGCTATATTCATATGGCGGGGAAGGTGCTACCTCTTTGAAAGCCGGATGTTCTTCTATTAATATATTCCGGATTTTCCAGTAATCAGCATCCGGAAGTTCTTCGTATTCAAGATCGGTATTGATATTTTCAGCTTCAATCCTTTTTTCAATATGGCCCACTTTCTTTTCGCCGGCAAGCCGCAGCAGCATCATAGCTGGGAACAATAATAAGGGATAGAATGGAAGCTTAATGGCCAGCAGGCATAAAAAAGCAGCAGATAAAAAAACAAAAACCTTACTCCAGGCACTTTCTTCTTCGAGAAACACCCTGTTCAGTAACTGTCCTCCGTCTAAAGGGTAAATGGGAAAAAGATTGATCAGGTTAAGAATGATAAACAGAAAACCGATCCTGGATGAGGAAACATCAAGAAAATATGTTCCCAATCCCTGCTGATCAGCAATCAATAAAGCTGCGCCAATGATTATTCCGGGCAACGGGCCTGCGAGTAAAATAACAGCTGATTGTAATTGTGATACTTCTCTTTTGCTGCCCGATACATAAGCTCCGAGTAACGGGATAAAGAAAATACCCAATTCATTGTACCGGTAACATTTCATTGCAATGAAATGCCCTAGTTCATGTATCATCACAATAGCGGTTATAAGTAATAATATCTTATAACTTGGGAAAATATAGTAACCAATTACCAGGTAGGCGGCAAGACTGATAAATGAACGCAGCCATATATTCGACTTTACTTCCGGCTTTTGGTATTTTGGTGGAATAATAATGGATTCTTGTGATGAAGTAACAGGTTCTTCATTTTTCATCTCTCCGGGAAACTCAGTAAAATTATCCATCAATTAAAATTAGGAAAAATAAAATTGCAGTTTTGCCAGCAATTGGCCGGGCATTGTGGTTTTCTTCATTGTTTTTGCTTCCATAAAGTACAATATGATCTTGCCTATTGCCAGCAATTCGTTTTCTTCATTAAAAACCTCGTGGTGAAATTCTATCTTATGATGAGCCGGTAATTCTTTAAGCATAGTTTTTATTGTCAGCAGGTCATCATACTTTGCTGGACGGAGATACCGGCAGTGCACATCCACCACCGGCATTATCACACCCATCTTTTCCATATCAGCATAAGTAAATCCAAGCTGTCGTATGGATTCCGCCCTGGCCGATTCAAAATAAGGGAAATAGTTGCTGTGATAGACGACACCCATTTGGTCAGTTTCTGCGTAGCGTACTCTTACCTGCGTATCAGTTGTGAACATAATTTTTATTTTGGACTCCGATTTTTAATAAGTTCTTCTGTATCTCATGGCAGGGAAGATAATAACTATTTTCCTATCACTCTGTCCATGCAGATGTTTCCGGGCCTCCAATAAAAAAAGCTGCTGATTTGAAGTTTATTGTACCAGAAAGAATGAAAAATGTTAAAGCATACATAATCTCTTACTTATCCACACCTGTTTGGAATGATGTTTGGTCTCCCTTGAAATAATTTGAATATTCGCAACGTTAATCCACCATCGGTTAAAGGACAAATCAATGAAGAATCTAAGTTTACCTGTTTTAGCCATTCTTTTCAGTGTTTCCGTTTCTTCTCAACAGACCCGCTTTTATTCAGACCCCGAAGAAAAATTTAAAGAGGCGAAAGAATATTATCAAAAGGAACAATACAGCCTGGCTTACCCGCTTTTCAGGCAATTAAGGCAATCTGTAAGAGAAACGGATAAGGCTAATACAGCTATTTCTGTACAGGAAATAAATTATTATACGATTGTTTGCGGGTTGAAGCAGGGAGAAGGACGTTCGGAACAGGAAGCCCAGGAATATATTGATGTGGAGAAGAATGATGCCCGGGTGCAGATGATGAATTATCACCTGGCTGAATTCCATTTCCGCAACGAGCAGTTTGCTGATGCGGCCACCCGGTATGAACAGACTAATATAGCCAACCTCAGCAACCGGGAAATAGCAGATATGAAATTTCACCAGGGCTATTCTTATTTCACCCTGCAACGGTTTGCTTCTGCCAAACCACTTTTCAACAGCATACGTTCTATTAAGGATGACCCTAATTACCTGGATGCTAATTATTATTATGGATTTCTTGCTTTCAGGGATGGTCAGTACCGGGAGGCATTGGAAGCTTTTAAAATAGTGGAGAATGAAAAGAATTATGCTACCGTTGTACCTTATTATATAGCACAGATTTATTATGTGCAGGGCAGAAAAGACGAGGCTATTACTTATATACAAAATAAGCTGCAGGCAGGGAGCAGTTCCCAGTATTATGATCTTGAATTAAAGCAGATGCTGGGTCATGCTTACTTTGAAAGGAAAGAATATGCAAAAGCACTTCCGTACCTGGCGGACTTTGTTGGCAGGTCCAAAAAAGTCAGAAGAGAGGATTTATATGAATTGTCTTACAGCTATTACCAGTCCAACCAGTTGGCCAAAGCTATTGACGGTTTCAAACAACTGAGCGGAAAAGATGATTCGTTGAGCCAGCATGCTATGTACTTGCTGGGGGATTCTTATTTAAAAACGGGACAGAAATCTAATGCAAGGAACGCTTTTCTATTTTGTTCTTCGAACAGCAGTAACCCGGAGCAAAAAGAGATCTCAAAATACCAGTATGCCAAACTTTCATATGAATTAGGTTACCAGGACGAGGCATTGAACAGCCTTAGTTCTTTTTTAGCAGATTATCCCGGTTCAAAATACAATACAGAGGCGAAAGAGTTAATGATCGATGTGCTGGCTAATACCAATAATTATAAAGATGCACAGTCGTTGCTGGAAAGCCTGGCTAAACCATCAGAGAATGCAAAAAGATTATACCCGAGAATTTTATATGGCCGTTCTACAGAACTCATCAATGATGGAAGGTTGTCAGAAGCAGACGCTTTACTTGATAAAGCATTAAAAGACCCCAATAATGGTTCCGTTCTTCCATTACTGAATTTCTGGAAAGGAGAACTGGCCTATCGCAATAATAAAATAGACGATGCCATAAAGCATTACAATGCTTATGTAAGCGGCGGTTCGCCGACAGGCGGAGAAGCTAATGCGGCCAATGCCCGATATAACCTCGGGTATTGCTACCTGCGAAAAGAAAACTACCCTGTTGCGCAGACTTTTTTTGAGCCCCTTGGGAGAAATCCTTCTTTGAGTTCTTCTTCTTTTGTGCAGGATGCCTATATCCGTACTGCTGATTGCTATTTCATGCAAAAGGAGTACAGCAAGGCAAAAACACATTATGATAATGTAATTAAGTTTTCGTGGCCGGCGGAAGATTATGCTACTTTCCAGAATGCCATGCTGGCGGGTGTCAGAAGTTCATCAGAAAAGATATCACTGATGAACACAATGATGCGGAAATTCCCCACTTCTTCGTTGGTTACCGATGCAAATATGGAAGTGGCCAATACATATATGGGTGATGAACGCTTCCGGGAAGCAATACCTTTTTTGGGTAATGTGATCAAAAACAGTAACAACGCCAGTCTTATTCCACAGGCTTATCTTAAGCTGGGAACCTCTTATTATAATATTGATAATAATACCGAGGCATTAAAACAGTTTAAAACATTGGTTGAAAAATACCCGAACTCACCCGAAGCTGAGGATGCACTGGATAATGTGAAAACAATTTATGTGGAGGATGGTAAGCCAGGTGAGTATGCCAATTTCATGCGCCAGGCAGGCAGGCCGCTAAGTGTGAGTACTGAAGATTCACTTACGTATGCTGCTGCTGAAAAGCAATATGATGATCAGAATATTAATGCTGCCTTGGCCGCTTTCAATGAGTACCTGCAAAAATTCCCTGATGGTGTTTATGTACTTGACGCCAATTTCAACAGGGCAGAGATATATTATTCAAAAAAGGACTGGAATAATGCATTGGGGGGATACGATGTGGTAGCCGCCAATGCACCAAACAAGTATGCAGAAAGGGCAGTGCTGACTGCAGCCAGGATCAACTTCTTCGAATTAAAAAATTACCAGAAAGCAGAAGGCTATTATGCACAGCTTAAACAAATAACCGCCGGCCAGGAAAATAAACTGGAGGCTATGCGGGGATTGCTCCGTTGTCAATACCAGTTACAAAAATGGACAGAGGCGGTTGATAATGCAAGGGAACTGACGGCTGCAAAAGGAAGCAGTGCAGACGATAAATCACTTGCCAATATGGCTATTGCCAAATCCTACCAGGTGGGTGGTGATTATGGGAATGCCATCACTAATTTCAAATCGGTGGTGCAGATCAATAAAGCGGCACTGGCAGCCGAAGCCCGTTATGAAATAGCCAGTTGTTATTTTCAACTGAATAAGTTAACAGATGCTGAAAAATCTGCTTTTGAAACTATCAACAAATCGGGATCTTATGACTATTGGGTAACGAAAGCCTACATCCTGCTTGGAGATGTTTATTATGCCCAGAAAGATTATTTCAACGCAAAAGCTACATTCCAGAGTATTGTAGACAATACATTGAATGCAGAACTGAAAAATGAGGCGCAGGCAAAACTGAATAAAGTAACAGATGAAGAAAGTAAATCAAGTAAGGTTGATAATTAATATCCCGTAATTGAAAACAGAAAGTAACAATGAAACAAGCACTATATAAAGTTTTATTTCTTGGATTTGGAATTGGGTTGGTAAATATTTCATTTGCACAAAAGGATACGACCGGTAAGGGCGGAGTTACTATCGTATCCAGTTTTAAACCGGTATTGCGTGAAGCGGCAAAGATTAATTTTAATGCAACACCCCCTTCCCCCGATACCACTAAAGCAAGACTGAATTACGAAATTCCCAATCAAAACCTCATGTTGGGATATCAGCCAGGTTCTTTAAAGCCATTGGCGCTGGCTATTGATTCGGTTGTTAAGTTTGATAACAGCAGTTATATCAAAGCTGGTTTTGGAAGTTTGCGTACTCCTTACATACAGGCTGGTATCAGCCTGGGTGATGGAGAGACAGCCGGATTGAACATTTATGCAAAGCATGTAGCATCTGAAAGTAAAAGAGATTTTCAGAAATTCAGCAGTACTAATATTAAGTTATCAGGTTATTTTAAATCGGGTAATAACCTGCAATGGGACGCCGGGTTAGGTATGAAGCGGGATAGAACTTATAAGTATGGATATCTTCCGGCAACGCTGGTATTTCCGGCTGATTCGTTAAAACAAAGCTTTCAGACTATCAGTGGAAGAGTGGCTTTTCATAACATCAACAAAACAGAATTTGGATTAACCTATGCTCCGGAAATAAAGATTGATGTATTTACTGACAACCTTAAAAACAGCGAGAGCAATACCGTATTGAATGCGCCTTTACAAAAAACGATCGGGAAAGAGTTTGCAGTAAATCTTGGTATTACTTTCGACCTTACCCGTTTCTCACCTGAGAACAAATCGGCTGTCAACAATACTATGTATTATATTTCTCCATCGGTTTTATATAAGACAGCACAACTCAATATTCAGGCAGGAATTCGTCCGTCATGGGATAATAGTAAGTTTAAAATGTTCCCGAATATACTCGCAGATGTCAGTACACAGGATAAGCGATTCACTTTCCAGGCCGGGTGGACAGGTTATATCCGCAAAACAACTTATCAATACCTGGCAGGACAAAACCCCTGGCTATGGCTGCCCGGCACTCTTCGTAACACATGGATAGAAGAAAGATTTGCAGGATTCAAGGGAACAGTCGGGGATCATTTCAGCTATGCAGCAAAAGTTGGGTTCAATAAATTGAATAACCAGCCACTTTTCATTAATGATACTACTGCAGCAGGTGACGGTAAATCTTTCCAGGTTGTATACGAGGACAAAATGAATGTGGTAAATTTTTCGGGAGAACTGGGATACAACGTAGGTGAAAAATTTTCAATGATTACCGGCCTCATCTTTAACCAATATTCAGGATTTCAATCACAGGCAAAAGCCTGGGGTATGATACCATTAGAGTTGAAAACAAATTTGCGGTTACAGATCATAAAAGATCTGTGGTTGAAAACCGATTTATTTGCCTGGAGCGGATCGCAATACCTGAAAAAAGATAATACACCGGCCAAACTGGATGGGGCTTTTGATCTGAATGCCGGACTTGAATTCAAGATCACCAAAAACATCAATTTGTGGACACAGTTCAATAACCTTTTCAACAAAGAATACCAGCGTTGGAATCAATATCCTGTTTATGGGTTCAACTTTGTCGGCGGAGTCGTATTTTCGTTCGATCAAAAGAACTGATGATGTACGCAGAATTGTATCAATATCTTATACAGTATAAACAATTACCTGTGCCGGGGATCGGCACTTTTTTAGTAGAAAGAATACCCGCTGCTATTAATTTTCCTGAAAGGAAAATAGAGCCACCTGTTTATGGAGTTTCATTACAACCGGTGAGCAACTCTCCTTCAAAGAGTTTCTTTATATGGCTTGGTGCTGCTCTGCAGGTATCTGACAGGGAGGCGGTGATCCGTTACAATGATTTTGCTTTTGATCTGAAGAGCCAGCTATCTGGTGGTGATATTGTCAACTGGAACGGGGTAGGTCAACTGAGCAAAGGTTTGGCTGGTGACATAAAATTCATTCCACAGGAAAAAAGATCTTTGGAATCATCCGTAAAAGCAGAGAAAGTGATGAGAGAAAAGGCTGAGCATATGGTCAGGGTGGGAGAGGATGAAAAGACCTCTGCCGAGATGACCGAACTGTTGAGTCACACAGATGAAAAGAAATCTTATTGGTGGGCTTATGCATTAATAGTGATTGTTCTTTCGGTTATGTTTATTGGCTGGTATTTTTCTGAGAATGGGATTAGCATGTCGTCCACCTCTAATAGTAGGAAATTAGTTCCGGCAGAAGTGCCAAAAGCAACGTACAAAGCACTGTAACAGGTTTTCATTTTCATTTAATCATTTTGGTTTTACTTTGCTGCTTTCTGTTATGAAGGAGCTGATACATTATACTCATTGCCCGGTTTGCGGATCGGCCGAATTAAAACCTGTCTTATCTGCAAAAGATCATACTGTAAGCGGTGAAAAATTTGCTGTGTTAGAGTGTAATCAGTGTACACTTCGCTTTACACAAGATGTGCCGGATGCGGCATCTATTTCTCCCTATTATAAGTCAGAAAATTATATTTCGCATACCAATACGTCGAAAGGACTGATCAATGGACTCTACCAGTCAGTACGGAAAAGAACGCTGAAGCAAAAAAGAAGACTGGTTGAAAAGATAACCGGAGTTAAAAATGGAAAACTACTGGATGTAGGAAGCGGAACAGGCGCCTTTGCCAGTGAAATGAAACGAAATGGTTGGGAAGTAACCGGGCTGGAACCAGATCAAGATGCCAGGAAAGTAGCGAAAGAATCGTTTAACATTGAACTTTCCGATATAAGTCAATTCTACCAGTTACCAGATAATAGTTTTGACGCTATCACTTTTTGGCATGTGCTGGAGCATGTGCATGAGTTGCAGGCATATATGGCAAAACTAAAAACCTTGTTGACAGAAAAAGGAAGATTGTTTATTGCGGTACCTAACTACACTTCGAAAGATGCTTCCATTTATAATGAATATTGGGCGGCATATGATGTGCCGAGACATTTGTACCATTTTTCACCCCAATCGATGAAAGTGCTGGTAGAAAAACACGGTATGAAGTTATTGCTGCAGAAGCCTATGTGGTATGACAGTTTTTATGTTTCTATGCTAAGCAGTAAATATAAAAGCGGGAAAACAAATCTCATTACTGCCTTTTTTAATGGTCTTCGTTCCAACAGTATAGCATTGGGTGATGTAAAAAAATGCAGCTCTGTGATTTATATTATCGGCAAATAATTATTGGCCAAACTGTACTTCATATAATTCCGGCCACAATTTACCGGTTATATAGATTTTTTTAGCCGCTGGGTCATAAGCAATGCCATTCGGTACTTCTGCATTTGGATCTAAGGCTTTTGCCCTGTCCCACATTTGAGTAAGATCTGCTTTGGCAACGATCTCGCCTGTATTCGGGTTGATTTTGAAAATATAGGGGTAGGTATATTGATTGGCATATACAAACCCGTCAATATATTCCAGTTCATTCAGGTTGAAAGTAGGACTTCCGGCTTCTGTAACGGTTTGTGTTTTGGTCAGTTTAAATGTAGAAGGCTCGTAGTAAAAAAGGTCTCCACTGCCATTACTGGCAATAAGACTTTTGCCATCTGTTGTTAACCCCCATCCTTCGATGTCGATAGAGAATTCTTTAATTTTTTTGAAATCTTTCAGTGCATAAACAAAAACGGTTTTTTCTTTCCAGGTAAGCTGATAGATTGTATCATTTAAAATAGTAACACCTTCTCCGAAAAATTTAGGATCAAGCGATATTTCCTGTTGACTTTTACCTGTCTTCAGATCTACTTTTTTTAATTTCGATTTACCATAGTTTCCTGTTCCCTCATATAATTCGCCATTATAGATCAGTAAACCTTGTGTGTATGAGGAAGTGTCATGCGGATAAGTACCCACTATAGAATAGCTCATACTTTTCGGTGCATTGGCGGGCGGAGTACCAGCAGGTTTATCTTCATTTTTACAGGCCGTCAGCGAAAAAAGAGCGGCCAAAAAAAATAATTTCTTCATTTGACGATGAGATAGATTCCTGCAAAAATAAGCACTGGCAGCGGGTTTGGCTGTTAAAGCTTTAAAAAGAGTGCTGTGATATAGGGAAAATACGGTAGCTATTTGTATATGAATATTGGAATAAAAGATTATATTTGATTTTCTAACCTTGTTCGTCGAAAACTTCATTTCTGAATCGTATCCCTGAGACGCCTTTTCATTTCCCAATAATCCTTTACTATTTCCAATTTCGCATGAATGACACATGGTATTAATGCTATGGCCATACCTCAAAGAAAAAACAATTTGGAACTATGAAGGCGGGAAGTATTATTGTATTCTTCTTACTGGCATTCACCAGCAGCCAGCTGACAGCTCAGATGAACTGTGCCACGACTTCCTATAGCCGGGAGAAAATGAGGAACAATCTTTCCCTGGCTGATAATATCAAATCTATAGAACGGTTTACTCAACAGATCATAGAAAACCAAACGACGAACCGGATTGAAAGCAGTGTGATCAAAATTCCGGTAGTGGTTCATATTCTTTATCACAACCCTTCAGAAAAAGTAAATGATGCCGCAGTTGCTGCCCAACTGGAAATTCTTAATAAATGTTTCCGGAGATTGAATGTTGATGCAGCTAATACCCCGGAACGTTTTAAACCGGTTGCAGCCGATTGTGAAATTGAATTCCAACTGGCAACTTCTGATCCCTTCAAAAGATATACAAGTGGTATCGTTCGCAAATACACTCCGGTTACCAAGTGGATGATGGATGATAAAATGAAGTTTTCAGACGAGATGGGCGATGATGCATGGGATACCAAAAGCTATCTGAATATATGGGTCTGTAATATGGAAAAATTTGCAGGCTATTCCAGTTTGCTTGGAGGGCCGGAAAATGTGGATGGGATTGTGATGGGCTTAGCGGCCTTTACCGAATCAGGTAATAAGACTATTGTGCATGAAGCAGGACATTGGTTGGGCCTGAAGCATCTCTGGGGTGATGAATATTGCGGTGATGATGGAGTGGAAGATACCCCACAACAAGCAAGCTATACAACAGGTTGTCCTTCAAACATCAGAATTACCTGCGGGAACGGACCAAATGGGGATATGTACAGTAACTATATGGACTTTACCAACGATGCCTGTACTAATCTTTTCACAGAAGGACAGAAAGCAAGGATGAGAGCTTTGTTTGTAGCAGGAGCTGCGAGGAACTCAATAATGTATTCAAAAGGATTGGATGCCCCGTTGATATTTGAGATTCCTTTGCCAGAGCAAGATCCAAAATGGCTTGAAGCAAGACTCTACCCCAATCCTGCTGCTACTACCATGATGCTTGATCTGTCATATGACATCCGGTGGGTGGGTAAAACAATTTTTATCACCAATGCACTGGGGCAAAATGTTATGAATGTGGCGATTACGTCAAAAAATCAGCAAATTGATGTGAGCCGCCTGCAACCCGGTCTATATTTCCTTGCAGCGAAAAAGGAAGATGGGGAGTCTATAAAAATGAAGTTTGTAAAACTGTAATAGTCGCAACCAAGATATATACTAACGGCAAGCAAAGGAGTCGCTGAATAAGCGGCTCTTTTTTATTCTACGGGAATGAATAATAGCAGCAACTGTAAGAACAAGAACTTTCTCTTTTATGACATATATTGAAGAAGGGTCACCAGTTTTCTGGTAACCCTTCCCATTTTTTAGTTATAGTTCTTTCTATATATGAATTGCTTCTCCGTAGGCCACTTCAATCGCATCTTTGATGCTTTCGCTGATGGTCGGATGGGGGTGAATAGCGTTCAGCACCTCATGATAAGTAGTTTCCAGCTTACGGGCTGTTACTGTTTCAGATATCATTTCTGTCACATTATATCCTATCATATGGGTACCGAGCCATTCTCCGTATTTAGCATCAAAAATAACTTTGATAAAACCTTCGGTATGGCCGGCAGCCGATGCTTTACCACTGGCACTTAACGGGAACTTACCTACTTTCACTTCAAAGCCTGCTTCCTTTGCCTGTTTTTCTGTGTAACCAACAGAAGCGATCTCAGGGACACAATATGTACAACCGGGAATATTATTGTAATCAATTGCTTCTGGCTGATGATGATATTTTTTTTCATTATATGCGATTGCTTCTACACAAACAATACCTTCTTTGCTAGCAACGTGGGCCAATGCCTGGCCAGGTGAGCAATCGCCGATAGCATATACGCCGGGTACATTTGTTTGGCCATATTTATCAACCATAATGCGCCCCTTATCTGTTTTGATGCCCAATTCTTCCAGGCCAATACCCTCGATGTTTGCTGCCACACCAACAGCACTGAGTAACGCATCCGCTTCCAGTATTACTTCACCGGAGGCAGTCTTCACTTTAGCTTTTACTCCATTACCGGCAGTATCAACAGAAGTTACTTCACTGCTTGTCATAATTGTGATCCCATTCTTTTTGTATTGCTTTTCCAGTTCTTTGGAAATTTCCTCGTCCTCAACAGGAACGATACGGGGCAGAAATTCAACAATGGTCACTTTTGTTCCCATACTGTTATAGAAATAAGCAAACTCTACTCCGATAGCGCCGCTCCCTACTACGATCATTGATTTTGGCATTTCCGGTAAGACCATTGCTTCACGATAACCGATGATCTTCTTGCCATCAATCGGCATAGCGGGCAATTGGCGGCTACGTCCGCCAGTGGCAATGATGGTATGTTTGGCTTCTACTATTTGTTTTTTGCCATCCTTATCGGTTACTTCCAGTTTACCTTTCGCTACCAGTTTACCAAATCCCATTATTACATCGATCTTGTTCTTCTTCATTAGGAACTGCACACCCTTGCTCATTTTATCAGCTACACCACGGCTTCTTTTAATAATTGCATCAAACTGGGGAGTTCCACTGGCCTCGATACCAAAATCCTTTGCATGTTTGATATATTCATTTACCTGGGCACTTTTCAATAAAGCTTTGGTAGGAATACAACCCCAGTTGAGGCAAATACCCCCGAGGCTTTCCTTTTCAATTACTGCTGTTTTAAAACCTAACTGAGCAGCCCGTATCGCCGCTACATAACCGCCGGGGCCACTACCAAGAACAACTACATCGTATGCCATATTTTATTGATTAGTTGGTAAATAATTTGAATAATAACGAGGAGCGAAGTTATCTGAAAAGAGGCAATTAGGCAAAAAGCTCCGTAACCCGCAGCCCATCTGCTTTTACTGCCGCTGAAGGAAAATAAACCCGCCAAATGTATTTCTCATACTATTTTAGCACCCGATTCTGATACATGAGAATAATCTTTACTTTTTTTATCCTTGTTATTTGCCTTTACAATGGTCTGGGACAACCCGACGCCGGAAGAAATATCCGGATAATCATACAAAATGAAACCCGCCTCGGTCTTGCCAATGCCACAGTTACTTTGTTTAAGAATGATTCGTCAATAGCTAAAACATCCATTACAGATTCTTCAGGATTGGCTGATTTCAATGGAATTCTACCGGGAAATTATTCTATCCGTGTGCGGCTGATCGGCTACCAGGATGGAGGTATATCAATGATAGACCTCTATAATAATTCGTCCGTCAGTGAAACTATCATTCTTAAACCGGAGGATGGATTATTACAGGATGTAACAATTACCAGTAAAAAACCGTTTGTGCAGTTTCTGCCGGATAAAACGGTGGTAAATGTAGAGGCCGGTATCACTAATGCAGGTGCCACTGCTATGGAAGTACTGGAAAAATCTCCCGGTATTACCATTGGGAGAGACGGTACGATCAGCATGAAGGGGAAGCCACAAGTAATGGTTTTAATTGACGGTAAACAAACCCAGCTAAACGGAGCTGAACTGCAGGCCTATCTTTCCGGTCTCAGTGCTTCACAGATTGATGTAATTGAACTCATAGATAATCCGGGTGCGAAGTTTGACGCAGCAGGTAATGCCGGGATCATTAATATCAGGACAAAAAAGAACAGGCAAAAAGGTTTCAATGGATCATTGAGCGTCAGTTTAGGACAAGGCTTTTATACAAAGAGTAATAACAGCTTTACATTTAACTACAGAACCGGTAAGGTTAATTTATTTGCTAATTATAGTATGAGGGCCGGTTATGAAAAGATGAACATGTATGCCCTTCGCAAGTATTTTAATACAAGCGGTGCTGATTCGCTTTTACTTGATCAGCCCAATTTCACAAAAACAAAAATAACTGCACATAACATAAAAGCCGGGGCAGATTTTTTTGTAAGCCCGAAAACTACCTTGACGCTGGTATTTACCGGCAATCTTAATAAACGTAATGTAAGCAGTGTCAGTACCATCGACTGGATGTCTCCTTCATATGTGATCGATTCAACCATCAATACATGGGGTACCAGGGATACAAGATTTGAGAGAGCCGGGGTTAATTTTAATACCAGGCATAGCTTCAGCAGCAATAGCGAATTGTCTGCTGATATTGACTTTATTAAATTCGATATTAAAGGAGGACAAAATTTCCAGACACAGGTAGATGCACCGGGAAGCGTGGTATACATAACCAGGGGTAACATTCCCTCGGCTTTGAACATTTTTGCTGCTAAAGTTGACTATTCGAAAAGATATAAGCAGCTACTATTCGAAACGGGGCTGAAAACTGCCAGTACAAATACAGATAACCTGGCCCAGTATTACTATTTTGATGGAAGTTCCTGGCAAGATGACTTTAGCCGCAGTAACCACTTTTTGTACGATGAAAAGATTCATTCCGGATATGCCAGCCTCGATGCTGAAAAAGGTAAGTGGCATTGGCAGACCGGCCTCCGGTATGAGTTAACTTCTTACCGGGCCAACCAGCTTGGCAACACCGTGGTAAAAGATTCATCCTTTAACAGAAATTATGGCAGCCTTTTCCCATCCGCTTTTATTTCATATAATGCAGATAGCATTAATAATTTCACGTTGCGGTTTGGAAGAAGAATCGACAGACCCCAATTTCAAAACCTGAACCCATTCCTTGTCACTATTAACAAGTATACTTTTGAAAGTGGAAATCCTTTCATCCGGCCGCAGTATACATGGAATACGGAACTGGTGTACACATATAAACAAATGCTGTCTGCAGGTGTTTCTTATGGCTACCTGAAGGATTATTTTTCACAACTATTTGTGATTGATTCTAACAGTAGTAATGTAAACAAGAACATTATTATTTACACAAGAGGTAATGTAGGAAAATTTCACAATTTCGGGATGACGGCAAGTTTGCAACTGCCTGTTACAAACTGGTGGAGGATGACATCCGTTGTTGTTTACAATCATAAAATTATCGAGGGTTTCGTCTGGGCACCATATAAGGCTGTAATTAACCAGGTTAATATCAGCCTGAATAATCAGTTCCAGTTCAAAAAGGGATGGTCGGCTGAGTTGAGCGGGTACTATCTCTCAAACAGCCAGATTGATCTGCAGGAAGTACTAACGCCTCAAGGAGAGATGTCGGCCGGGGTTTCAAAACAGGTGCTTAAGAACAGGGCCACTATCCGGCTGACAATCAGGGATATCCTGTATACTCAGAATTATTCGGGGTACTCAAAGTTTGAAAACTCTGATGAACCTTTCAGAGTGAAATGGGATTCCCGTGTAGCGAGGATTACCTTTAGCTGGAGGTTTGGCAAGGCCATGAAGCAGCTAAAACGATCAGGCGGCGGGGCAGATGATGAAATTAACCGGGTTGGAATTGGTAACTGACCTGTTTTGGAGTTGAAAATCAACAGGGACTGGTTTTACAGGTATTTTCAACAGATGGGTAAAAAAAACTCAAAATACGGTCAGAAATCTGCGTTGTTTCCCCTACCTTTGCCGTCCCAAAATTTGTATCAATCATGGCAAGAGTATGTCAGGTAACAGGTAAAACGCCGATAGGAGGAAACAAGGTTTCTCACTCCAATATCAAAACAAAGCGTCGTTTTCTGCCCAATTTGCAGAAAAAGAAATTTTACCTTGCTGAAGAGGATAAATGGATAACGTTGAAATTATCAACTGAAGCGATCCGTACTATCAATAAGAACGGTTTGTACAGTGTGGTGAAACAACTGAGAGCAAAAGGAGAAAAAATCTAACTTTTTAAAGTCTTATAATCATGGCAAAGAAAGGCAACCGTGTACAAGTAATCCTGGAATGCACTGAGCACAAAACAAGTGGTCAGCCTGGTACCAGCCGTTATATCACGGTGAAAAACAAAAAGAACAACCCGGAACGTCTGGAGTTGAAAAAGTTCAACCCGATTTTGAAAAAAGTAACTGTTCATAAAGAAATCAAGTAATCATGGCAAAAGCAGCAAAAACGGCGATTAAGAAAGACCCTAAGCAGGCCGCAGAAGCGAAGAACTATACCAAAGTTATCAAGGCTGTACGCAGTCCTAAATCAGGTGCCTACACTTTCAAAGAGCAAATGGTTCACAAAGACAAAGTGAAGGATTTCTTAGCTCAGAAATAATCGGGCCGTTCAAAACGTATTCAAAAGCTATTCGTCTCTAACGGATGGCTTTTGTTGTTTAATGAAAATTGTCAGTAATGGGATTTTTTAATAAGCTGTTCGGAAAAAAAGAAAAGGAAAGCCTGGACGAAGGTTTGAAGAAAACCAAGGAAGGCTTTTTATCTAAAATAACCAAAGCCATTGCCGGCAAGAGTACGGTAGATGAAGAGGTGCTGGATAACCTGGAAGAGGCATTGGTGAGTGCGGATGTTGGTATCGAAACCACGGTAAAGATCATTGAGCGGATAGAAAAGAGAGTATCAAAAGACAAGTACCTTAACTCGGGAGAGCTGAATAAAATGTTGCAGGAGGAAATAGAGTTAATGCTGATAGACGCCCCTGAGTCAAATAGTTATGCTTTTGATTCTGAGCTGCCGGCGAAACCTTATATAATACTTGTTGTGGGTGTCAACGGTGTCGGAAAGACAACTACCATCGGAAAGCTGGCTTACAATTTTAAAAAGGCCGGGAAGGAAGTATTATTGGGTGCGGCTGATACTTTTCGGGCTGCTGCTGTTGATCAACTCACTATCTGGAGTGAAAGAGTGGATGTACCGATTGTAAAGCAAGCGATGGGAAGTGATCCCGCTGCTGTGGCGTTTGATACCGTGCAAAGTGCTGTTGCCAAACAAAGCGACGTGGTGCTGATTGATACAGCAGGTCGTCTGCACAACAAAGCTCACCTGATGGATGAACTGAGCAAGATCAAAAGAGTTATTCAAAAGACAATTCCGGATGCTCCGCATGAAGTATTGCTGGTACTGGATGGCAGTACAGGACAGAATGCACTGGAGCAGGCAAAGCATTTCACTGCTGCGACAGATGTAACGGCATTAGCAATAACCAAGCTGGATGGTACCGCAAAAGGCGGAGTGGTGCTGGCTATAGCCAACCAGTTTAAGATACCGGTGAAGTTTATTGGAGTAGGTGAAAAAATGGAAGATCTGCTGGTATTCGACAAGCATGAATTTGTGGACAGTTTATTTAATCTTGAAAGAAAAGATGTATAGTGAAGACAAAGAAATTACATAAGGATAAGGTCAATATCATTACTCTCGGCTGCAGTAAGAATATGGTGGATAGCGAAGTACTGAGTGGTCAGCTGAAAGCAAATGATATTGATGTAGTGCATGAAAATAAGAAGCTTGATCATAATATAGTGGTTGTGAATACCTGTGGATTTATTGATAAGGCAAAAGAAGAAAGTATCAATACTATTCTTGACCAGGTGGAATTGAAACGAAGAGGTAAGCTGGATAAAGTGTATGTGACCGGTTGTTTAAGTGAACGGTACAAGAATAACCTGGAAGCTGAGATACCTGAAGTAGATGCTTATTTCGGCACGATGGAGTTACCACTCATCTTAAAACAATTTGAAGCAGATTATAAAACGGAACTGGTAGGTGAAAGATTACTGGCTACACCACAGCATTATGCCTACATGAAGATATCTGAGGGGTGTAACCGTACCTGCTCTTTCTGTGCTATTCCATTGATGAGAGGGCAGCATATCAGCAAGCCGATAGAAGAACTGGTAAAAGAAGCAGAGGGATTGGTAAAGAAAGGAGTTAAGGAAGTAATGCTCATTGCTCAGGAACTCACTTATTACGGTCTTGATATTTATAAGAAAAGGATGTTGGGGGATCTGATGCAGCGCCTGGCTGATGTAAAGGGATTAGAATGGATCCGTTTGCATTATGCATATCCATCTAAATTTCCATTGGAAGTGCTGGATGTGATGCGGGAAAGAGAAAATATCTGTAACTATCTCGATATGCCCTTGCAACATGCGGCGAACAACATGCTGAAAGCAATGAAACGACAGATAACCCGTGAGGAAATGGAAGAGTTAACTGTTGCCATCAGGGAAAAAGTACCGGGTATTTGTTTACGCACCACATTGATCGCCGGCTTTCCGGGAGAAACAGAGGATGATGTGGAAGAGCTGAAAGGTTTTTTACAACGTCAGCGATTTGACCGGGTTGGTATCTTCACTTATTCGCATGAAGAAGGTACCTCTGCACATGACCTGGCAGATGATGTGCCGACAGAGGAAAAAGAAAGAAGGGCACAGGAGATCATGGAAGTACAACAGGAAATTTCTTTTGAACTGAACCAGGAAAAAGTGGGTAAAGTTTTTAAAACACTTATTGATAAAAAAGAAGCCGGCCGTTACCTGGGCCGTACAGAGTTTGATTCTGTTGAAGTGGATAATGAAGTCGTAATACACTCAGCTAAAAAGCTTCCCATAGGTGAATTCGTAAATGTAAAGATCACCAAAGCTTACGACTATGATCTCGAAGGGGAAGTGGTAAATAAGGAATAGTGACAATTCACAAAAGTCTTTTCCTACCTTTATGCTGTAATTGCTTGCTATGAAGAAATACATTTCTTTAGGGGGGATTATATTCCTTTCTATATTTGCTTTCTCACAGGGGCAGGAAAATCAGGTTAATACATTTGAAGTACACACAAAGGGAAACCAGGTGTTTTCTGTTTTGGCTCTTAAGAAGTTTTCTTTGCCTTTACCTGAGAGGGCAACAATTTCTGAAACACATAATGGTGCCAGACTTTTTATTACTTCTGTAAAAGGGGCTAAACTAAATGGTGCCTGGCAAAGCTGGTATCCGACAGGAGTGTTGTGTGACTCAGGACGGTTAGTAAATAACTTGCCGGATGGGGAATGGAAGCATTGGAACGAAAAAGGGGAGTTGCTGGCTGTCCACCACTATAGTGTTGATAAATTTCAGCGGGTTACAGACGAAATGCTTCGATATAACCCCAAACGAAGTTTCTTTTATTTAAGTGAGCTATACCAAAAAGACAAACAAGCTGCGATAAATTATCTTGATGCTGCATATTCATTTCCTTCACGCAGGTCAGAGCCTGTTCATTCTTTGAGGCAACTGGTAATCTCCAATATTTCAAAAAGTGATAACTACAAACCAGTTTTTGAGCAATGCCTGCAGGATGGACTATACATGAATTTTTTTCCGGGTGGTGTTATAAAGGATTCCGGTTATTATAAGAATGGAGTGAGAACAGGAAAATGGATACATCGTGATTCTGCGGATGGTTACTGGTACCAGGGGGCTTATCAGAATAATATCAAAATCAAGGAATGGAAATGCTATGATAAGAATAATAAACTACTGGAGTTGATTTTTTTCGACAATAAGGGGCATATCAACTGGCGAAAAAAAATTAACAGGTAGGGAAATCATAAACAGAGTTAACTGTTTTAGAATCCCTGCCTGTTAATTAGATAACCGTCCT